>JAFYBS010000013.1 GCA_017540125.1 Eubacterium sp. | reverse complement strand
TCTTCGAAGGTATACAGAGGATACAGCTCGATTTTTCCTTCGATCACCTCTCCGACCTCATCCACCTCCAGCACCCGTCGCGATTTATCACGGAGTCTCCCCAGGTGAACCAAAAGGTCAATCCCCGAAGCAATCTGCTGGCGGATCGCGGCAAGAGGGATATCCAGTCCCATCAGCACAAGCGTTTCCATACGGTTCAGCATATCGGCCGGGGAGTTCGCATGTCCTGTAGATAAAGAACCATCGTGTCCTGTATTCATCGCAGTCAGCAGATCGATGGCGGCGGCATCCCGGATCTCTCCCACGATGATCCGGTCCGGCCTCATCCGGAGCGCACTCTTGACCAGATCACGGATCGTCACTTCGTTTTTCCCCTCGACATTGGCATTTCTCGCCTCCAGCCGTACGAGATTATCGATATTCTGGATCTGCAACTCCGCCGAATCTTCGATGGTGATCACCCGCTCGGTCTGGGGGATGAAGTTTGACAGGATATTCAAAAATGTGGTCTTCCCGGCCCCGGTCCCCCCGGAGATAAAAATGTTGTATCTGGCCTCTACCATTTTCCTCAGAAACTCTGACACTTCCCCTGTCACGGCTCCGATCTCGATCAGTTTCTGCATCGTCATCGCTTCCTTCGGAAACTTCCGGATCGTGATCACCGGCCCCTCGATCGCTACCGGCGGGACTACGATGTTGACACGGGAACCGTCTGCCAGCCTGGCATCCAGAATCGGATGGGATTCGTTGACGATACGATTTCCCGATGACGCGATCTGCTGCGTGATGTCCTCCAGCCTGGCCTGACCTTCGAATCGAAGTCCGGTCTCCGACATCCGTCCGTCCCTCTCGATGAAGATCCGGTCTTTGCCATTTACCATGATTTCCGTCACACTTTCGTCCTCCAGGATATCCTGCAACACATCCATCCGGCGCAGGGAATTGAACACCTCGTGCCGGATCACTCTTTTTTCATCCAGCCTCATGTAATCCTGTCCGGTCAGCTCCTCAATCTTCTCCTCAATCCGCCTCAGAAGCTCCTCATCCTCCACCTCTTCGCCGGGCGGAAGCTCCGCGATCACTGCCTCACGAATACGATTACGGAAAAGAATATGTCGCTGTTCTCCTGTCGCAATTTCTCCTTTTTCCATCCTATCCGGCATGTCTTTCCTCCTTCCAAAGTCCACTGACAAAATCCTTTTTTCTCCGGTCTGAAAGCCAGTTCGATACCTCTGTTTTTTCCATCTCCGAATACCAGGTTTCCTAACCGTCCGGCATCACAATCTCCGACACCCGGGATGTCGCTTCCCGCCGTTCGTTATTCGCGTATTTCCTCCAGTCTTTCATCGGCTCTGTCCCCGATGAGCGATGGAGGAAAAAGAACTCCCTGCAGCACTCCGCCATGGGGATTGCCTCCCTCACGTCATGAAAAGCTGCCACGACATAGGCGATGTCACATTCCGTGCTGATCCTTTCAAAAAAATGTTCCAATTCGTCTTCTTTCACATCCCACAAATCCCGGTAGTGTGCGACCGGCGGAAGACGGAGGGCAGCTCCGTATTCCTTCTCCATATTTTTAACCAGAACCGGAAAATCCTCTCTCTCCATCCGAAAAAACAACTCTCCCAAAAAACGATCTTCCCTCGTCTTCTGTTCGGACAGCAAACCCGATTTATCCGGAACACGGTCTCCCCCGTAAAGCATGGAAAAAAAACCGGTACTGACATACAAGCAGGTTCCGTATTCTGCCAGTTCCTGACTGAGCAAAGCGGCCGTCAGCAGTGCCTCCTCGCCCCAAGGGGAAAACACTCCGTAAATCCCCGGTGCCGGTGCCTCCACGGACAGGGATGTCTTCTCGGACAACCCCATCCCGGCCAGGAGTTCAAAATAGATCTTCTCTCCCTGCTGGCAATATCCGATCCGACGAGGGACCCCGGATTTCACGGTCCCGTCATCCGATACTTCATCCAGCAGAAACAGCCGGTCCCCTCTCCCCGGGTCTCCTCCGGCTCCCGGTACATCATCCGTCAGCCAAACCATCCCCTCCGCAGATCTGTCTGCTTCGGCCTCCTCTCTGCTTTTCCAGAAAGCCTCGCCATCTGTCATTCTCTCCACCCGCAGTCCCACGCGATCCCTTCCGGACAAAAACCGGGATAACCGACTTCCGTACTCACTGTCCCGAACATACAATCTGACGCATCTTTCCCTCATCCTTTTCCTCCTATATCAATCCATAAAACAATGTCCCGAATCCCACGGCCACGCCATAGGGAATGACCGCCTCTCTGCCGATTCTTTTTCCACTATAATAAGGTTCCAGCTTCCCGGTTTCCGATGTCATTTTTATATAGCGAATAAGGTACGAAAAACGTTCTCCTACATTGTGATTAATTACCATTTTTATGATGGATAAAAATGCCCCCGCCAGCAGGGAAAAAAAGAGTACAAAAAACACACCCGGAACACCGACATAACTGCCGGCAACCGCCAGTATCTTCCCATCCGACGCACCAAAAAAACGCCATCGAAACAAGAAAAAAAATAGGAGTAAAGGGACGATCATCCCTGCGAGCCAGGGGGACACACCGTTCAACCCCTGCAACTCAAGATGCCTGATCAGGCTGATTATCAGACCGGCAACCGAAACCGCATTCGGGATCCGATACCGGGAGAGATCAAAGAGGGAAGCGGGCAGGAGAACGAGAAAAATAAACTCGTTATCCATGGTTATAAAAACCTCCCTGTTTCATCTGCAATAATAGTAGCATAAAAAAATCATCGAGTCAATAGTCATTGGGCGGGAGAATTCCACCATTCAGACATAGTAACACGATGATTCTTATGATAATTATAACAAACACTCGATTGATTTTTTTTAAGCCCGGAAACCCCGGTTCGGGTTTACACCGACTCCGATGGTCTCCCGCAGATCCGACCCCGGGCCATAGGTCATCCCGGCAACGATGGTCTGGGTGTTCTCCATCAGCGGAGCGGAGTCGTCCTGCTTTGCCACTTCTTTGAAGGAAGGTAACAGACCTTCCAATATATGGGTTGTGTGATCGAAGCGCTCCGGATCCCGGTACGCGATTCCCTGACAGAGTTCGCGGTAACCGAAGATGTAAAGCTGACGCAGATAGGTGGAGATGTTGTAGTGCATATCCAACGCATACATCAGCTCCTGGATCAGCTTCTTCGCCCGGTCGATCTCCCGACGGGCATCCGGTATAGCACCGGCCTCTAGTGCAGACTTCCCTTCCGCTATGGAGGCCAGTGCCGCTTCATAGATAACAACAACCAATTCCGAGCGATTTGCCTGCGTCACGCGCGTAGCAAATGCCTGGAGAGTTGACTTGTCCATAAAAACACTCCTTATTCTTATCTTTAAACTTATCTATCAGCCCTGCAGCATCTGAAGGATGTTCTGAGGCTGGTTGTTTGCCTGAGAGAGCATGGAGACACCGGCCTGAACGAGTACCTGATACTGGGTGTACTTGGTCATCTCTTCACTCATATCTACATCCTCGATCCGGGAACATGCCTCGGTGAGGTTTTCGCTTGTCTCATCCACGCTGGCCACCGCATGCTCCATACGGTTTTGGTAAGCACCGAGCTTGGCACGGATGGCAGTTACCTGCGTTACCGCCGAATCAAAGGCGGAGATCGCAGCCTGTGCCCCGTCATAAGTTGCTACGTTGCAGTATTCGATATGAAGGGATTTGCAGGTAACCGGCGGAACACTCAGATCGATGGTCTGTCCTTCGTTGGCACCGATCTGAACCGATACATAACCGGCATCCAGCATGGTGACCGTGGCAGTATTGTTGCCGGGAACCCCCGGTGTTGTTGCTCCATCCGGAATCTTCCATGAACCATCCTTATTCTTCACACCGAATTCCGATGTATCAAAAATCATCTCGAATCCGGCGCGGTCCGTCACTGTCAGTCGTCCTCCGTCGCAGAAGGATGTTGCTGTTTTGGAAAAACCGCCGGTAGCAGAAGTGTCCAGCGTAACCTGTACATCCTTCCCCTTTGCGGTGATTCCCGTTGCGGGAATTCCAAGCTTCGTGGCCAGGTTATCATTATCGGTTGTCACACTGATCTTAAATTTTTCTCCCATCTCCTTGGTCCGGAACCGGAGCGTCACACCGGCGTCATAATCCGTTTCCGCATTACCGTTCATCGGCGTTACATCCACGTTCATCATCTCTCCGTAATCCCGGATTCTCGCGAACACTTCCTCGTAGGTCATTCCTGCATTGATATCCATCGATACCCCATTCATGATGATGGATCCCGCTTCATCGGCTGTTACTACGTCGTTTTTGGCCGCGGTCGTCGCATTGGAACGAACCTCCGCCTGCTCCGGTCTCTGAGTAACGGTAAAGGTATAACCGGTAAGCTTTACATCATCCGAAGCGGAAATCAGTTTTACTCCGACATTGCTGGAGGTGGACTGTCTTGTACAGGTTCCGTCCAGCACGGTCATGGTGTTGAATTCCGTATCTCTGGCGATACGGTCGATTTCTGTTCGCAGCTGGTCGATGTCCTTCTGGATGGATACACGATCTTCAATCGTCGTGGTACCCATGTTTGCTGCCTGTACCGATAATTCGCGGCAACGCTGCAGCATACTCTCCACCTCGTTCAGCGCTCCCTCCGTGGTCTGGATAAATGCGATTCCGTCGGAGCCGTTCTCCGAAGCACGCATCAAACCACGGATCTGCGCGTGCATTTTGTGGGAGATTGCCATCCCTGCCGCGTCATCCGCTGCTTTGACAATTTTATAACCGCTGGAAAGTCGATTAGTAGATGCAGTCAGTCTTCTCTGCACTGCGTTAAGATTGAAATTCGCTCTCTGAGCTTCGATATTGTTATTTACTTTCATCCGAAATTCTCCTTTCGTAGGAACGAAGTTCCGTCCTCATTACTCGGCGGATCCGTTTTTCATGCTGCGAAGGAAGCATTTGGCGATCCGGTACAGATCCTGATTTTTCGCACCGTCCACGCTGTCTCCCGCACGAAGAGAATTTCGATTGCCCGTCACCAGGCTATTACCATCCATTGTAAAACCGATCTCTTCCAAATCCTTTTCCAGGTTTTCCATCATCCCGCTCCAGGTTTCGATCCTGTCCTGTCTCTCTGCCGTCACAAATCCGTTTACCCGGTTACCCGAAAGCTTGAAGGTGGCCGTCAGTTTTCCGAGTTCGTCGGAATCCATGGTGATCTCCACGGTTCCTCCGGCCGATTTTTCTCCCTCACGGACTGTGACGTGACAATCGATCACACCCTGTTCCGTCATCAGCGGTACCTCATAGGTCTGGTACCGACGCATCGAGTGATGGAAGGATACAAGGCCTGCCATCCTTGTCAGTTCCTGCATCCGTTCAAAAGATATATCGGCTTCTTCCTGCTGATTCGTTAGCCATTCATGATGGCTTTTTTCAATCTCCTCAAAAGTCTCATCCAGAGCATCCGGATCATCCATGTTTTCCACGATCCGATCGGACTCCTCTTCCGTCCACAGCTCCCGGACGCCGCGTAACTGGTGACGTAAAAATTCGGAAGCCGCCATCCGGTTCCGGATCGTCTCCGGTACATCCATTTCCTGAAGGAGATTCATCACCTGCTCATCTTTTTCTTCTACTACCTGACGGATCGTCTCCGCCATCTCTTCATAATACTCCGATAATTCCGCATCGGATTCTCCCTCCGACTCACACAGCTCGATCAGTTCCTCCGGTGTCAGGTTTTCCACATTTCCGGCAAAAGCAGCCATAGCTTTCGGAGAAAGAACCTCACGCAGGACCGGAATCTCGCCGACCGTAAACGCCGTCATGATCTGGGCATCGATGGACTTTCCTTCGGTTTTCACCCTCTCCGCCGAACCGGACTCGTCCGAAACAGATGTATTGATATGCCCCTTTTTCCTTGTACGGGTGGCGTCCAGCATATTTTTCAGAGAAAGCTCCCTACCCTCGTTCACCAGCTGACCGATCACCGCCCCGTCGCTTTTTTCGATCTTATCTAACAGCCGGTAGATACCGATCATACTCTCCCGGTCTTCTTCGCTGATTTCCTTTCTCCGGTCCAGCTTCCATAAAAATCTGGCGAAGCTCTCTTCTCCGGCTCCGGATTCCTCCCGGATCCTGGTGACCTGCTCCGACAACTCCTCCAGAGAAAGCTCCAGCGGATTGATGTTTTCCTCGATCATTTTCTTTACGACCTGAGGCTTCATCGCCTCCATCACTTCGTTCACCTGACGATCATAGGTCTTCATCTCCAGAACGGAATTTACGGAGATCTCCATCCGGTTATATCCCAGGATCCGAACGGCTCTCTCATTCTCCGCCGTTTTCGGAAGTCCCAGTTCATCCAGCATTCCGCCCATGTTGCCGAAAGCCTTGCGGATCGAATCGCCCAGATCAGATCGAACCTCGGTACCCACCGCTTCATAAACCTGTTCCATCTTCCGAAAAATATCACTTTGAACCGGTTTTGTCCGGTTAACGTCATCTCCGGTTCCCTGTCCTTCTGCACCGGCAACATAGCTCTCTGCCAGGATCTGTCCCTGTGCCGAAAGCGTTTGCAGTGTAATTGTCTGTCTACTATCAAAAGTGTATGACAAAAGCTCAACAGGAGCTCCCAATACCGTTTCGGCCGCATCCATCGTCCGGATCAGACGGTCTCCTCCGGTCGACGCCGGATCCAGTCCGGTTTCCTCAAACAGTGCTTCCTTCGCCTGCTGCTCGATAGCCCGAAGCTGATCCACCATCTCTTCCAGATTTCCGATATCGATGGTCACTCCCAGCTTCGTCATCTCTCTGGCCGCCGCGACCGTCATCGTCAATCGGATCTCTTCCATCTGCCTGCGGGCGGAAGCCAGCTCTGTTTCCGTCGGATAGGCCCGTTTCCAATCCGCCTCCGATGTGTCTGTCAATTTTTCAATAAGTTCTTCAACTTCATTTTTACTCAGATGAGACAGGTCCGCTCCCTCCGCGAGCATACCGTCCTCCATCTCACTGACCAATCGGGACAGCAACGTCTCGTCGTCCATTTCTCTCAGCTGTTGTACCGTATCCACACGATCGATATTCTCATTCGTGACAGGAAGCTCGTTCTGATACAGCCAACGTGCTGTCTGAAGCTTCTCCGGTGTCACATCGATCCCTTCTTTTTCCAGCCGGGTTTCAATCTGCGGTTTTACCTGCTCGAAACCATCCTTTCTCTCCTCCGGCTGAGCCAGCTTCGGAAGGGCGTCTCCTTCGGATGTACTCATCTCTGAAGGTGCAGACGCCTTCGCGGTCTTCCCCATCAAAGCTGTCCCCGAGCCGTAGAGACTGTCCTGGATCGACTTCGGTGTCACCTTTGTTTCATTTGCTACCATATATCGCAGAGCCGGATCTCCGAACGCATCCAGCCCATCTACCATTCCCTTGGCCTTCACCAGATCATCCAGGGATTTTTCCCGAATCGGAAGCTCTGACCCTGCCAGTGCCTGACTCATCTGAGCCAGTAAACGGGCATCTGCCGCAATCTCCTCTGATTTCTCACGGATGGATTCCTCCACCTCCCGGAGTTTTTCCGCCTCAGCCTCGGTAGACTCCTGCTTCGCCGCTCTCTGCTCCCGCACCCGTACCAGAGCACGATCTAAAGACGAGTCTACATACTCCTCCAGAGGAGTCCCCTCCTCCGAAAGGTCGTGTGCATCCTCGCCTGTCATACACTGACTTATAAAATTGGCCGGATCCATCACATCCAGATCTGTCTTCACTTCCTTCATATCCAGCTGTCTGGCCATCTCCTCGGCATAGGTGCCGGTGGTCATCGACAGTCTGTTTTTTCCAAATTCAGCCGCAGCGACACTCTCTACCCCTTTATTCTTTGTTCCCTCATCCATCGCCGCCGGCATGGCTACGCTATTCATGGCACTCTGATTTATCACAACACCCGGATCCATCTTGATCTGCATACGCGCATCCTCCTATCATAAACTACTTGCACATAATTTATCGGCAGAAAAATGCTTCTGCTTTAATTCGGCAGAATTATTTATCGAGGAGCGGCATTCAAAAAAGGCCCCCTGCATAGCAGGAGACCTTGTTGCAAACCAAATCACTGCGGCCCGAGCGGCGCGAACTGATCCAGCAAATCATGATCCAGCTTAATCCGGTTATCCATGGTCTTCATCACATCCACGATCTTGATCTCATCCCTCACGGAAGGAAGCGACAGATCATACAGCGTGTTGGACCGGAACTCCAGCACCATCGGCTCGAAAATCGCGTTCTCGTTGCCTTTGATCACCAGTCCCTTCTCCATACGCTCTACCACCTCACCGGTGATTTCCTTCCTCTTCACATTCAGCTCAACACAAACACCCGGATAAAGGATGTTGATCGCCTTGATCAGAGCGTTCACGATGATCGGATCAAACCGGTCTTCGTTATCCAGCAGATACCGGATTGCCTGAACCTCGGAGGTCGGCTCCGTCTCGGACTTCATCGCCGTCAGACGATCATAGGTATCCGCGATAAAGAGGATGTTGGCATTGACATTCATCCGGAGCGCATCCGGAATCTCATCACCGGTCCCCTCCCGTACATAAATCTCATGCATCTGGGCGATCAGTTTCTCGAGATCCAGATCCAGTTCCCCGTAGGTTCTCAGTATCTCATCGGTATTCGACTTGATAACCTTTCTCACATCCGGATCCACATCGACGCCGTCCGGAACCTCCTTCAGACGCATCACACCGATATCGTGCAGGACCGCGGCCTTCACGATCATATTCAGACGGCCGCCCTTCACACCCAGCTGTCCGGCAATCAGCGCTGCCAGGATCGCCACATTCAAAACATGCTTATAGACGAAATCCTCGCTGCTTCGCAGACTTTGGACAAAATTGATCTTGTGATCCAGCATGGCATAATTTTTGATCACCAAAGAACAAAGCCAGTCCAGTCCTTTGTCCTTCTTCCCCATGGCGATCAGATCCAGATCCTCGCGGATCGAGAACACGGACATCGTCTGGAACCGCTCGAAATTGATATCATCCTCCGACATGGGCGGTACCGGCTCAGCCGGCTCCAGGATATAAAGCCCCATGAGGTTAAAGTTTTTGATTCCGTAGATAGCCTGCATGGTCAGCTTCGTATCACGGTCATACAGGAGAACACCGTTTTTATTGTAAATCGGCTTTCCCAGACGCATGCCCGGCTTCAAATCGTCCACCTTGACAAATAGCATATAACCCCTCCTGTTGTTTAGGTTGATTTTTCTTTCCCTATGATATATAATAACAGTAATTGACGATTTTATCAAGAGAAAAATAGTATCTGATTATTTTTGGGAGGTTTCCGACATGAAATACATGAAGCGTTCTCTGGCCATCCTGCTCACACTGGCTCTGTTCTCCACAGTTTTTCCTGCCACGCCGGGGCAGGGTATGGCATCGGCAGAAGCAAGCGGCAAAAAACCAGCAACCGATTCATCCATCATACCAAACGAGGCCCTCGTATCTTTGGCCGTTCCGAAGTTTTCCCAGAGCCCGCTTCTGGATGAGGGAATTTATAAAAATGACCCCGCCATCCGAATCCGAAAAGTGATGGATTTCGGCAATGCCGATGTGCTTGGAAAAAATCCATCGGATAAAAAGTCACTGTCCGGAGACACCTTCTACGCGGTTCACGTAACCTCCGAGAAATACACCACGGCTCAGCTGGAGAAAAAGCTGTCCGGATTGGATTATGTTCAGGGTGTCTCGGCAAATCGCAGAGTACAGGAAGTCAAGTCACTTACCAACGATCCCCTGATCGGTGAGCAGTGGGCACTGGACGGAAGCGCCTATAACGCCGACTCGCCGAAGTATGTTCAGGAAACGAAGATCGGTTATCAGCCGGAGTCGGTATCCGACGAAAAAGACGCACCCATCGTCGCCATCATCGACCAGGGTGTCGACTATACCCATGAAGATCTGAAGAATAAAATGTGGAAAAATCCTTTCAAATCACTGGAGGGTAAGCACGGCTACGACTGCATCAATGACGACCCGGATCCCATGCCGGATCCCGGTGATGACCACGGCACTTTCTGTGCCGGCATCATCGCCGCCGAGACCGGAAACGGCGTCGGTATCGCCGGTGTGTCGAAGGAAGCGAAGATCATGTCGCTCCGGTTTTTCGATTCCGAAAATGAAAATTCAGGCTCCGTTGCCGTAGAACTGGAATGTCTGGAGTATATTTACCAGGCGATGAAGCGTGGCGCGAATGTCGTTGCCATCAACTGCTCCTATGGAGACCCGGAACCGTTGGAAAAGAAATCCCCGTCTCAGCAGGAGGAAATCTCGCTCCTGGATGCCGTACACGAAAGACTGGGCGTCATGGGTGCGCTGCATATCCATGCCGCCGGGAACGAAGAGACCAATCTGGACGAAAAGCCTTACGGATCCCCCTGGGAGCAAGATATGACCTACGGACTTCTGGTAGGTGCCATCGCGAGAAACGGCAATACGGCCGATTTTTCCAACTACAGTCCGAAGCGTGTCCACCTGATGGCCCCCGGTGTAACGATCCTCTCCACGACAAACTATAACTGTTTTTCCCCCGCTTTCTATGATGCGGAAAAACGAAAGAAACTGTGCCGATTCGTGGATGAGTTTCCCACCGGACATACGGGATTTATGACCTACGATGAGGTGAAGCATAAAAACACCGGGGTTCTTTCCATCGCCTACTCCGAAACAGACTTCCGCAGTCTTTCAGGAAGCGGGAGCTGCGAAGTAACCATCAACCGGGTGAGAAACGCTGATCCCGATGCCTACAAAATCTACTATGATGTGACCGATTATCACATCGACACGGACAAGAAAGTTTTCCTTGCCCTGGATGTGTCGGGTTCCTATGTAGGCGACGAAGACTGGAATCACATCGACAGCATCCTGTCCTATCTGTATAGCGAGACCGGCTCGACTATGATTCCCGGCTATGAGTCTTTCGGAGGTCGGACCTATATGACCCTTGATGTAAAGGCACTCGTAGAGAGCGTTACAACCAGAATGGGAAAAACTATCTGCATCGACAATTTCTCTCTCAGTGTGGATGATCCGGATCCGGAAGAATTCGGAAAATACACCATCTACGGCGGCACCTCCTTCTCTGCACCGATGGTTTGCGGCGCGATTGCCCGGCTCGCCACGGCATATCCGAAGGACAACGCACTGACCCGCAGGAAAAAGCTTCTCGATTCCGTCACCAAGCTGGATTCCCTGACGGACAAGTGCATCACCGGCGGCACGATGAATGTTGCCCCCTTTGACGAAATGAAGGATGTCCATGTCGATCCCATCGCCTACAAAGTGAAAACGGTGACACTGAACAAAACCTCTGCCACCCTGAAGGCCGGAAAGACACTGAAGCTGAAGGCGACGGTCGACCCGGAATACGCGAAAAACACCATGGTGTCCTGGACGGTGAATCATAAAAAATATGCCTCCGTCGATAAAAACGGTCTCGTTAAGGCAAAGGCAGCCGGACAGGGTCACACCGTGAAGGTCACTGCCGCGGCCACCGACGGCAGCAAAAAGAAGGCGGTATGCAAGATTAAAATCCGATAAGATCGTGCTATTTTTCTGAAAAGTGGAACATGGGAGGGTAAAAAATGCCGGCACAACAAAAGAAACGCTCCCCACTGGGGTGGGTGTTGGGATTGATCCTTGGCGGGATCGGACTGAATATTCTCGGCTCCGAGATCGCTGCCTGGCTGGATATTCCTTTATATCTGGATTCCATCGGAACCGTGATCGCCTCTGTCTTCGGTGGCTATGTTCCCGGTATTCTGGTGGGCTTTCTCACCAACCTCTTCAAGACGATTTTTGATCCGCCGTCCATCTACTACGGCGTGGTCAACGTCCTGATCGCTGTGTTTGCCGCATTTTTTGCCAACCGTGGTTGGTTCAAAAACTTTTTCAAAATGCTGGTCTGCGTTTTGGCTACCGGTGTCATCGTCGGAGGCTTCAGCGCTGTCCTGACCTGGTTCCTCTACGGTTTCGCCACGGAGGGGATCAGTGCCGATCTGGCTGCCACGATCCACGACAACACCTTTTTCTCCCTGTTCCCTTCACAGATTTCCGCCGATATCCTGATCGATCTGGCGGACAAACTGATCACATTTTTCATCGCCTTCGGAGTCTACCATCTCGTCCCCGACCGGTTCCGGGATAAATTCATCCTTACGAACTGGCAACAGGATCCTCTGTCCCGCGAGATGTTGTCTGTCGCCCGCAAGGCGAAAGTTCGATCCCTGTCCCTGAACGCAAAAATCCTCATCGTGCTGGTACCGTCCATGTTCCTCATCGCTATCGCCGCTACCTGGATCAGCTATCAGATCTATGTCAATATGACGATCGAGGACCGCAAGGAGCTGGGAACAACCGTCGGAAAAATGGCGGCCGACATCATCGATCCGGATCGTGTGGACGAGTTCATCGAGGAGGGGCATGCCGCCAAAGGCTACGACGAAATCGAGCACCAGCTTCAACTGCTCCGGGAAAGCTCCAGCGATATTGATTTCGTCTATGTCTATCGAGTTCTGGAGGACGGCTACCATGTCGTCTTCGATATCGATACGGACGAGGTAAAAGCCGATGAACCCGGCACCATACTAGATATCGAGGAGGATGTGACACCGTATCTGCCCGAGCTTCTGGACGGCAAAGAGATCGAACCCTTCACCATGGACAACAAATGGGGGTGGCTCCTGACGGTCTACACGCCGGTGTACGACTCGGAGGGACGCTGCCAGTGCTACGCCTGTGTCGATGTCTCCATGAGTCGTCTGCACAGCGATGCCATGATCTTTCTGGTCAAGCTTTTCTCCCTCTTTTTCGGCCTCTTCATCCTGATCCTGGCCGTGGGACTGTGGCTGACCAAATACCATATCATCCTTCCGGTCAACACCATCTCCCACAGCGTGAGTCACTTCGCCCACGACGACGAAAACGCGATGACGCAGCACGTGGAGAAAATTCACAAGCTGGCCATCGACACCGGCGATGAAGTGGAGAACCTTTATTTCGCCGTCTCGAAGATGGCAGACGACGACCTGGCCTATATGCAGGACATCCAGGAGAAAAATGAAACGATCATGCAGATGCAGAGCGGCCTGATCATGATCCTCGCCGATCTCGTGGAGAGCCGCGACAAATGCACCGGCGACCATGTCCGTAAGACCGCCGCCTATACGAAGATCATCATGGATCATATGAAAAAGCTGGGCATCCACACTGAGACCCTGACCGATGAGTTCATCGAGAATGTCTATACCGGTGCCCCGCTTCACGATGTCGGGAAAATCCATGTCCCGGATCAGATCTTGAATAAAAAAGGAAGGCTTGACGAGGAAGAGTTTACCATCATGAAGGAACACACGACCGTCGGAGCGGAAATCCTGGATCGTGCCATCGAACTGGTTCCCGATACGGGTTATCTGAGAGAGGCGAAAAACCTCGCTCTCTACCATCATGAAAAATGGAACGGTTCCGGCTATCCTATCGGCATCGCCGGCGAGGATATCCCTCTTTCGGCCCGGATCATGGCAGTTGCCGATGTGTTCGACGCGTTGGTCTCCAAACGAAGCTACAAGGAAGGCATGCCTTTTGAAAAAGCTATGAACATCATCCACGAAGGCGCCGGCTCACACTTCGATGCCGATGTCGTGAGAGCTTTCGAGGATGCCGAAGATGAAGTTCGTCAGGTATCGGAAGCACACATGTCACTGTACACACCTACGGAAACAAAGCTATGATCAAAAAAAACAGCGTTCTCCAATGGAACGCTGTTTTTTAGTTCTTGAATTGTCACGGACGGCCTCACTCAGAAGAGCGCTCCGAAACGTTTGCTCTCTTCTTCCTGCTGTTTTTTCTGCATCATCGTCTGGTAGGTCTGAAGCAGACTCTCCTTCGACAGCTTGGACGCCATCTCCGCGATGTCCGCATCCTCGATCCGGCTGGATGCCGATGTCAGATTCTCTGCTCCGATCGCGTTGTACTGTGCCGTATAATCCATGGCATTGTACTGAGCACCGATCTTTCCTCTCGTATCGGAAATCTGGCTCAGAGCATTGTCGATGATACCTACGGAGTTCTTCGACGGGTCGTTCGATGTAACATCGAAATCCTGAATCCCCAAAGCCTGGAGTGTCGCGGTTCCGATATCAACCTGCTCTCCCTGTCCTTCGTTCGCGCCGGTCTGGGCATAGCCCTGATAAGAGCCGTCCAGAAGCTTTTTCTTGTTGAATTCGGTGTTGTTCGCCACATCGGCAATTCCCTGCTTCAACTGGTCTACCTCATCCTGAATCTTCCGACGGTCATCGTCGGTCAGAACTGCGGTGTTCTGCGCCTGTACGGCCAACGTGCGCATACGGCTGAGGCTGTCGGCAATCTTATCGGTAGCTCCGTCTGCCACATTCAAAAGGGATTTCACATCTTCAGCGTTACGCTGTCCTTGTGTCAATCCGTTGACCTGGGCGTTTTCCTTCTCAACGATCGCAGACTCCGCTGCTCCGTCAGCGGCACTCATAATCCTGCTTCCGCTTGCGATCGCCGCGGTGTAATATCCGGCACCGCCGGAAACACTTGAAATCTCGCTCATGGCAATCCCTCACTTTCTTCATACAATGTGTGTTTAGTTACATTTATCATATCACACATACCCCTGCTTGTAAAGGGATATTTTCGCTTTTTTTCGATGTTTTTTACGAAACATTTTCGAAAAATCGGGTTGTCAACCTCTGACAAATATGCTATAATGATTCCGTATTGTTTGAACGCTTTGATATGGAGGAAAAATCAATGAGCAAAAGACTGGTAACCAGAAGTGATTTTGACGGATTGGTATGCGCGATGCTTTTGAAGGAGATCGATGAGATCGATGAGATCACGTTTGTTCACCCGAAGGATGTTCAGGACGGAAAAATCGAACTCACGTCGAACGATATCACCACAAACCTCCCCTTCGACGCCCGCACACATCTGGCCTTCGACCACCACGAGAGCGAGCTGTCCCGTGTGGATCCGGAGCTGGCCAAGGATAAATTCATCATCGACGGCGATGCCAAGTCGGCCGCCCGTGTGGTATATGATTATTACGGAGGAGCGAAAACCTTTACCCGTGTTTCGGATGAGATTATGGTCGCTGTAGACAAAGGCGACAGCGCCGACTTTACGGTAGATGAGATCCTGGATCCGAAGGATTGGGTTCTGCTGAACTTCCTCATGGATGCCAGAACCGGTCTCGGTCGTTTCCACGAATTCCGCATCTCAAACTATCAGCTTATGATGGAGCTGATCGACTACTGTGTGGAACATACCATCGAGGAGGTGCTGGAGCTTCCGGATGTCAAGGAAAGAGTCGCTCTGTACTTCGAGCAGCAGAAGCTTTTCAAAGAGCAGCTGGAGCGCGTTTCGACGATCCACGATCGTGTCGTGGTCATCGACTTGAGAAATGAAGAAACCATCTATACCGGAAACCGGTTTATGATTTACGCGATGCACCCCGAAGTGGAGATGAGTGTTCATGTAGCCTGGGGCTTCAAAAAACAGAACACGGCTGTGATGATCGGTAAGTCCATCGTCAACAAAGCTTCCAAGGTCAACATCGGTGATCTGTGTCTCTCCTACGGAGGTGGCGGTCACGCGAATGCCGGTACCTGCCAGCTGCCGAACGACAAGGTTGACGGAGAGCTTCCGACTATCATCGAGAAGCTGAACGGAAACATCCCGGTGTAATATCTGAATCAAAAAAACGAACCTGTCTGCAGACTGTTGCAGGCAGGTTTTTTTGTTCTGATTTTTCTGTTCACGGCTGTCGCTTACTGGCTTCTCGCTCTCTCTCCGCCTGACTCTGTCTCAGGTAAACCGGAACAAATTCCTCCGCCGGTATTTCTTTTCCTTCCTGTAGAAAAATACGCCCGAGCGCCGCGATAGACGAGGCCCGCTGATAGCGCACCGCATCCGAAGCAAACCGCGCAGTACTTCCCTTGCCGGGGAGACCGTCCTCAGTGAGACCTTCCGACGAAGCAGGGCGTGTCGATCCCTCACCGAAGAACTCGCAGATCCTGTCCCGAAATACGGGAACCCCGTCTCCGAGAAACGTCACCGGCCTCGCCAATTCTTTCAGCTTTTCCAGGATCACCTCGATAGGCTCCGCCCCCTCGGGAACCAACGATACCGGCTTCTCTCCGTCTACCTCGTAGATTCCGTAGTACGCCTGGTTTCGCCTGGCATCCATGATGGGACAGACCAGTGTTTCCGCCCCCATCAATCCGAACGCCAGTCCCTCCAGTGTCGAAACCGGTACGATGGGAATCGATAATGCCTGCGCCATCCCCTTCGCTGTCGAAGCCCCGATCCTGAGTCCGGTGAAGGACCCGGGTCCGGCCGCCACAGCGATGGCCGTCAGCTCATGTTTATCCACCTCTGCCATATCCAGCATATCCGCAATCATGGGAAGCAAAGTCTGACTGTGAGTTTTTTTGTTATGAATGGTGTATTCTCCCACCAGGATATCATCACAGAGCAAAGCAACACTCGCCACCAGCCCCGAGCTGTCAATCGCCAAAAGCTTCATTCGTTATCTCCCGTTGCGTATTTTTCTGATTTTTATCGTATTCTTCCGAAAAGAATAGAAATCAATCATTTTTCTATCGTAATCCTTCTGAAGTCAAATCCCTTCTCCGGATCCTTCTCTATCGTGATCCGGATCGCCTTCTCCGGCAGCAATTCCTCCACCATCGAGGGCCATTCGATCAGACAGACTCCCTCGCCATAGAGATATTCCTCAAATCCGATATCGTACATCTCATCCGGGTCTCCGATCCGGTACACGTCAAAATGATAGAGCGGAAGGCGCCCCTCATACTCATGTATGATGGTAAACGTCGGACTGGTCACGGGTTCCGTGATGCCGAGTCCCGCAGCAACCCCTTTGGCCAGAACGGTTTTTCCGACGCCCAGGTCTCCTTCCAACAGAAAAATATCCCCTTTTTCCGCTTTCTGTCCCAATCGTTCACCCAGGGCAAGAGTTTCTCCCTCACCGACTGTTTCAATAATCTCTGTTTTCATTCTTTCACACTTTTCTTTTTCCAGGCGCTCTTCATCCCCACACGACAGCTTGCGCTTGGCCGCAGCTATCATTGGAGTTTCCTTCCCTCCCGAATCTTCTCCTTCAAGGTATCAAAAACATCCTCACACTGACTCCTGGGAATGATGAAGGCCGATACCGCGGTCATATACAGGTACATCACATTTTTCTTGAGAATCGCTTTCCGGATATCGACATACGCAAACTCTTCTTTGTTGCTTTCCTGGGAGACAACGAAGGTCTCCTCTCCGAACTCATAGTGCATCGGCACGCGAAACGCTCCCGAATGAAGCTGTGTGTTGGCCTTCTGCAGCAGCATCAGCGGCTGAAACACGAGAAAAAGCAGGGCAAGCACAATCAGCAGACAACGCTGCACACCGGTCCAGTGATCCCAGCGGATGATCAGCGCCACGATGGCCGCCACACTCAGGAACACACCGATGATCCCTCCCGGCCGCATATAGTTATGACGGATGACAAATCCGCTCAGACTTCCCGCATCCATTTTTACATCGAATTCGATTGGCATCGATTGTTTCCTCCTTAATTGCGAAAGAACAAGCAGAAACCGTTCACCAATTTCCGCAGCCTGTCTCCCATACTAAATTATCATCGACAGGCCGATCCTTTTCTTCTTCACGTCGACAGAAAGGACCTTGACCTCCACGATATCTCCTACACTCACTACATCCAGCGGGTGCTTCACAAACTTTTTATTCGTCAGCTGCGAGATGTGTACCAGCCCGTCCTGATGGACGCCGATATCGACGAAGGCACCGAAATCGATGACATTTCGAACGGTTCCCTTCAGGATCATCCCCTCCTTCAGGTCCTCCATCTCCAGCACATCACCCCGGAGGATCGGCTTTGGCATCTCGTCACGCGGATCCCGCCCCGGTTTCTCCAGCTCACCGATGATATCCGTGAGAGTCTCCACGCCGATTCCCAGCTTTTCCGCCAGTTTTTCTTTGTTCTTTGTCAGCAGAGAGAGGCCTGTGACCCCGCTCCCCAGATCCTGTCCGTCGAAGCCGACACTTTCCAGCAGCTCCTTCGCCGCGGTATAAGACTCCGGATGAACACCGGTGGCGTCCAGAGGTTCTTTCCCTCCGATAATCCGGAGGAATCCGGCGCACTGTTCGTAGGCCTTGGGCCCCAGCTTCGCCACCTTCAGAAGCTCTTTTCTCGAGTGAAATACTCCGTTTGCCTCACGATAAGCGACGATATTTTTCGCGATGGGTTTTGAAACTCCGGATACGTATTCCAGCAGGGAGGCAGATGCCGTGTTCAAATCCACACCGACATGGTTTACGCAGTCCTCCACGACAGCCCCCAGCGCTTCCGATAGTTTCCCCTGATTCATATCATGCTGATACTGTCCCACGCCGATGCTCTTCGGCTCGATCTTCACCAGCTCCGCCAACGGATCCTGCAGACGTCTGGCGATGGAGACCGCGCTTCGCTGTCCCACATCGAACTCCGGAAACTCCTCTGTCGCCCGTTTGCTGGCGGAATACACACTGGCGCCGGCCTCGTTAACGATGACATAGTGAACCGGTTTCCCGATCTCCTTCAGCATATCGGCGATCACGAGCTCCGATTCTCTCGACGCGGTTCCGTTCCCCACGGAAATCAGCGTGATATTATATTTGTCGATGAGAGCCTTGACGGTTCTCTTTGTTTCTTCAATCTTGTTCTGCGGTGCCGTGGGATAGACTACCACGGTGTGCAGGACCTTTCCGGTGGCGTCCACCACCGCCAGCTTGCAGCCGGTACGGAAGGCCGGATCCCAGCCCAGCACCACCTGATCCCGGATCGGCGGCTGCATCAGAAGCTGTGTCAGGTTTTTCCCGAAGACACGGATGGCACCGTCCTCCGCCACCTCCGTGAGATCACTGCGAAGCTCCCTTTCGATGGCCGGTGCGATCAATCGTTTGTAGCTGTCCTCAATCGTTAGAAAAATAAGCCCTTTCGCGTCCGTGGTCAGATCCGCGATCTGCTTTCCTTCTGTCCGGGCGAGGATGGATTTATCAAAATCCGTGATCAGCTGACCGCCCAGATAGCGCAGAATTTCCTCCTCCGGCGCTTCGATCTTCACCGTCAAAAACTTCTCGCGTTCACCACGGTTGATGGCCAGCGTCTGATAGCCCTGAAGCTTTTTCAGCGGAGATGAGAAATCATAGTAGGTTTCGTAAACCGTCTTCCGTTCCTGAAGCTTTTTGTTCTCAGCGGTCTTCGTTCCGGCACTGCGGGATGCCGGTTTTTCCTCCTCGTCATCCTCCTTTGATCCGCGGGAGGATTTTTCCGAAACGGTAATCTGTCCCTCTTCCTTTGTCAGCCGCCGGATCTCCGTCCGGTAGTCCGCTTCGTCGGAGAAACGCTCCGCCAGGATATCCATCGCTCCCGTCAGGGCATCTTCTATAGTCTCCACCTCTTTTTCCGGATCGAGATAGTCGACTGCCAGCGTCGACGGATCACAGTTCTGATCCCGAAAAATGGCATCCGCCAGGGGTTCCAATCCTTTTTCCTTCGCGATGGTGGCACGGGTTCTCCGCTTCTGCTTGTAGGGACGGTACAGATCCTCCAAAAGAACCAACGTCTCCGCCGCCACGATCTGCGCCCGTAACTCGTCCGTCAGCTTCCCCTGTTCCTCGATAGAAGCCAGGATCGTCTCCTTCCGCTCCTCCAGTCCGCGGAGGTATCTCAACCGTTCATCCAGCGCACGGAGTTGCTCATCGTCGAGAGACCCGTGCTTCTCCTTCCGGTACCTGGCGATAAAAGGAATCGTGTTTCCTTCGTCGATCAGGGCGACGACCGCCTCTACCTGCCAGGGCTTGATACCAAGCTCCGACGCTATTTTCTTTTCGATGTCCATCTGTATTCTCCTCTTTCTCTGCAAAATAAATCGGCTGTTCATAAAACCTGAACAGCCGACAAAAATACAACTCTTATTCTTCTTTTATCCGTTCCTGCTCATTTCTTCTTTAACTCAACGCACTGCCTCACGCTATACCGCTGAAGTTTAACCCTGCTCCGTGCATGGCAAGCTGCTTGTTCATCTCGCGCTCGTAGGGGTTCTGTACACCCTTGTAACCATTCAGCATCTGCCTAGCCGCGTTATTCTTCTTGTCATCACCGTGGGTGGTACGCATGGTGGTGTTCGTCTCACCGCCGGATACATACACCCGGCCACACTCCGGACATATAGAGGTGTGCAGCGTTACAGAGACGCTGACAAGCTCTTTGTTCTCCTTGGCATCCTCTTGTCTGGCGTTAGCCACATGCTCCATCTCATGTCCCATGACACGGCCCGCTGCCGCGTCGGGATCGATGTGAGCCGGTGCTTTGAAGGAGACATCGCCTTCGTTGGAACCATCGACGTATTTGCGGTTTTTGCAGGTCTCGCATTCGGCTTTTCCGACACGCTTGTCCTGCTTGGTAGGCTCCGGCTTACCGTCGGAACCGATCTTGTGACCGGTGGTATCGATGGAACCGGGCTTCTGACTCCCGGTGGCACTGCCGACACCTGCCACAGCTGCAGCTGCCCCATCAGATCTCGGATCGACGGATCCCACGCCACGAACAGGAGATACGGGCATCGCGGAATACATGGGAAATAAGCCCCCGATTCCACTAACCGGACCGATTCCCATAGGCGACACCCCCTTTCAAAACTGCATCTGGCTTTTCGTGCTTCGCACGAAAAAGTCCCACAACATTTATGTATACTTGGTTTCATTATACCGCAACTTTACGAAAATTTCAAGAGAAAAAATTGAAATTTTCATTTGCTTTCCCTCCTTATTTTTGTCTCAGGCCCGCTTCACCTTCACGCCCTTCGGCAGGCCGGACTTTTCGATCAGCTTTTTCAACTCCTTGAACTGCTTCTTCGTGCCGGCGATGAGGATCGTGCCTTTCTTCGCCAGATTGTCGAAGGCGCCCTTCTGGACGGTTTTGATGCTGCCGGCCTGCAGAGCTACCTTTTTCGGCTTCGTCTCGCCACCCTTCAGCATGCCCTTTGCAAGGGTTGTTATCTTGTAGGTTGTTCCGTCGGCCTTGACGGTCTTCGGGATGGTAACGACACCGTTCTTTGCCGTCGTGGTCGCCTCCGTCAGCTTGATCACATGCTTCGAAGAATCGACAACCTGATAGGTCGCTGTTTGCGTGGTCTTGCCGGTCTTCTCCTCGGTCCGGATCGTCGTGGTCTCACCGATGATGTTTCCGTCCTCGTCCTTCTTAACAACAGTTTCCGAAGTTGTTTTTTCATAATTGCCGTTCGGCTTGGTCACACTCTCGGTCACCGTCCGGTCACCTGCCGGAGATACCTCCACAACCGTTGCTGTTACCTTGCCTTTGGCCGTCGTCTTGACCTCCTCATGGATGGTGGAACCGTCCGCCTTTACGATATCCACGGTCTTCTCTGATGATCCATTCGGATGAGAAATCTCTGTCGTCTTTTCCGTCGAGCCGTCCGCCTTCACCACATCGGTGACCTTCTCCACCGAGCCATCCGTCTTAACCGTCTCGGCAACAACTGTCTTCGTTCCTTCGGAGTCGGTCGTGGTCGTCGTGGTTGTTGTGGTACCGTCCGGATTATTCGTCGTCTCGGTGCGCTGCTCCACGATAGTCGGCGCCGTGGTCGTGCCGGAGCCTGCCGTTGGTTCAGGGCCGGGGCCGGGTTCAGGACCTGCACCCGGTGCTGCTGAGGCCGAAGGATCCTCATTCGGTGCCGGGGATCCACTTGGCTCATCGGTGCCACTTCCGGATTCACCTGAACTGCCTCCGCCACCGGAGCCACTTCCGCCACCGGAGCCACCCGTGCCACTCGGTCCGCCACCCGCACTTGACGGTGCCGTCGGTCTGACCGCTGCCGTCGGATCGCTCTCCACCGAGCTGTCGCCATACACCGCCGTCACGATAAAGCTATACGCTGTTCCGTTCGTAAGTCCTGTAAAGGTGCAGCTTGACACACCCGGCTCCACCAGCTTTTGCAGACCCGTTTCCACACATATTACCTGATACCGGCTGATCTCCTGTCCGGCCGTATCCACTGTCCAGCTCACCGTAGCCTGTGCGTTTCCTGCCGAGGCACCCGCACGGACCACCGGCGTACCGGCCGGGATCGCTTTGCCGGCGCTTACGATCTCACCGGAGAACTCCCCTCCTGCCATCACTTTTACCGATATCGTATGGCCCCGGTCAGCTCCGTCAACCGTATAGGTATCCCCGGTCGCATCTTCGATGGCAACACCGTCCCGGCACCATACCAGGGAATAATCCTCCCCGGTCATCCTGCTCGAACCGACATCGACCGTAGCCCTCAACACAGCTCCGACACTCCCGTCACCCTCGACTGTCACGGTTGCATCCCCCATCGTCTTCTTTCCGATCTCGATCTCCGACGAGGTCAGCGAGCCGGCATAGTTGCCTGTCCCACTTACCCGGACGCTGATCTTTGCACCGACAGCCGTTCCGGCCGGTATCGTAAAGGAGGCCGATGTCGCGCCATCCTGCTCCACTTCGTCGATCAGCCACTGATAGAAGACAGACGTATTCGCCGGAGCAAGTGTCGCTGTCAGCGTATCACCGGCCTGTATTCCTGCTGCCGTACCACCGGATATCGTCACCGCACCGGATATCGGTCTGGCCGTAATGTTTGCCGTCGTCGTTTTCTGCTGCCCGCCGTAAGCAAGGAAATAGTTGGCGGCATCCTTCCCGGTCAGGGTCAGATCGCTGATATCTACCTGTATCTCGGTTCCCACGCTTTCGGATAAAAATGTTCCGGTCGCCGTCACACCGAGCTTATCACCGCCAGCCTTTCCGGTCAGCGTCACGCCGGATGTATCCAGGGCTGCATTCTTCGTTCCGTCGTAAACCTTATTGCCTGCTTTGATACCTCCCACCGTGATTTCCTTCTTGGCGATGGTTACCTGCATATTCTCAGCCGCTACCGCATTCGGGTTCCCGTTTCCAACAATCTTGTACCATACAAAGTGGCTTCCGGAAGCCGTAGCTGTGGGAATGGATGTGGTATACTGCCCCGCTGCGGGCTC
>JAFYBS010000101.1 GCA_017540125.1 Eubacterium sp. | reverse complement strand
TAAGCAAAAGATCCGCGATTAGGTACAATTGGAAAGAATCACATCGGTGTCATCCTCAAAGATGGCACCTTTTTTCAGGGTTCGATGTGATACTTTCCTAGTCAATTATAATACAAGGAACGTTACAAAAGGGTTACAGACCGATAATCATCATTCACTCTTTCGTTTTTTCCTCGTATAAACTATAACACCTGTACCGGCGCCGAGCACGACCACGATCAGAACTATGATCCAGATAAGCGAAGAGCCTCCAAATACCGATGCCTCCGTACTTTCATCACCGGATGCTGCGTCTGTTCCGGCTTCCGTAGCATCATCGCTCCCCTCATCCTCCGGGCTTTCCGTGATCTCCGCTGAAGCTTCTTCCTCCTCTGCCGCATCTTCTCCCGTTCTGAAATACAGATACACGGAGTCAGTCCCCGTTCCCGTCACGGCCTTCTTCCCTAAATCGCATGCACCGTTATAACAAAACTCCGAAACCGGCACATCATCAGGGTTTGATGTACTCCCGAATGTATTTGTAAAGGTGTTTGCCAGCACCGGATCACCGGCATTGATATCATATGTTACATATATGGCCTGCCACTGCTGTCCTTTCCAGTTGTGGAGATCCGCCTTCTTCCCGTCCATGGTCGTAGCAACCGTATAGGTCATCTCATTGACTTCCGTCTCGCCTTCGGGATAGGTTCTGGATATCATTTTCGCAGGTATCTCCGTAAACTCCACACCCTTTTTCGGCTTCGCTATACAGTATATCTCATAAGCGGCAAAACCCAACGCTGCTACCGCTCCAACTAAATATACGATACGCGGCCCCCAACGCACGAGCTTAACCTTCTGGGTCACGTTAGCCGTTTTACTTACCTTAACATACTGCTCATCAATCATCCTTGACAATTTTCCCTTTTCAAAGTTCAAAACATTTCGCCGTGTGGCATTGTCCATATTTAATACTTTTCTTATTCTTACCGTACGGTCTGAAACATCCTTTGTGTTTTTAGCTATAGTTCCTAATGCATCTTCCAACTGAGTTTCAAGCTGGACCGGATGGAAACCGGTTATTTCCGCCTTAAAGCCTTCGATCCATTTCATTTCCTCGATATATTTTAACTGTACGGCAGTTCGATGTTCCGTCATGACCTCGATCTCTTTACCAAGCTGCTCAACCATCGGATTTTTTACAAATTTCGTTTCAAGTACGGTCACTACGGTCTTTTTTGTTGTAGTTAATCCCATCTCATGGATAAATCCTCCTATCATCAAACCGCCGATAGCAATACTGAACATTGCCAGCAAGCCGCTCACGATGGGATCATCTCCGGTGATACTCCCAAGAAATGAGGAATCACTGGTTGCCATACGCTTCAGCGTATCCTCGGTGATAGCGGTATCGCCCTTGAATACATCACGGTCCACACCCTCATATACAGAGTACATACCTTCTTCAAGGCTTTCTGATATAGGTTCGACATCTTCAGCCTGTCCTACATACTCTGCCAGGATACCCTCAAACAGATTGTACAAACCGATTTCCGACATGATATTTTTCTGAGCATCCGTAAGGACGTAAGCCATGACATACAGATCACTTGCCTGCATATCGCCCTTCATAAAGAAGTCATACATGGTCTGCTCACCATACGGAGTATCCTTCAGTGTCAGAACCAAAGCTTCTGTCGAGTAGTCACTCACTGCGTCAATCGTATCCGCGGTAACATCTGTTGTATCAACTAATGAATCAAACATCTCATCAATGGTGGAATCATCCGTCGGCTCATCACCAAGCTTCTGCTCGGATGTTTCCGCCATAATCTGCTCGGTAGAACTACTGTCTCCGCTTTCCATGGCTTTTCCGATATCGGAGGCCTGCGCCTCTTTAAAAATATCCTGAACCGTACTGAGATCTTGTCGGATGCTTTCTGCATCCACACCGTAGTCCTTCGCCAGCTGCTTCTTTATGGCTGCTTTGGTTCTGAGAGCCGGATATGCCTGCTTATAGATATCATACAAACCGTCAGGACCGATCTCACTCATCCTGGTAAGCCACGATCCTTTTTTCCCTACGTTTGACCCGAGTCCCTGTGTGAGGAGTCTTTCGGCTAACTGTATAACGGTATTGTTTCCCTCGACAAATACAACCTCCAACTTCTTTCTGACATCGGCGTTTGATGCATCCGTTCGCAGTGTCTTTCCCATTTCTACAAAAAAGTCACCGAATTTCAATCCGGTATCATCCTCGATATAGTAGTTAAGAGCATTCTTTACCTCGACAGCTGCCGGAAGCTGTTCACTCTCAACATTTTTTGAAAACTCGGCGATCACCGGAATCAGAGTATCTATCTGATTATTTACAGCTTCTCTTTGATTTTTCAAAAGTTCCTCGTAATCGGATGTAGAGTGCTTGCCGCTCATCTCCTCGATCTTTATATCGCGGATAGCATCCTCCGGATTATCCGTCGTTGTATATCCGATCCAGGAGTGGGAGCTCATCCCGCTGTTGAAATCATAGTCAAGGACAGTGTATTCCGAACCGAACTCCTTCTGTGCCTCATCCCTGGTCGAGGCATAGCTGATCCTTACACTTTGTATGTACTTCCCTTGACTTTCAGCCGCCCTGGCGACCCTGGTCTGCGGGGACACCCCCTGTATGCGGACACCGCTGCAGGTGGTCACTATGGTCACCGCCAGAATAATTGTCACTGATAGTATTCTCTTTAAAACAGCCTTCACAAGTTCTACCTCCGATTTTATTCTGATTTGTTTTCAGTCTCTTTGTCTGTTTGTTTTGTATTTCCCATCTTCTTAAGCTTATACCCGAGACTGCCTATGATCGCAATCAGTACCGCACAAATCAGTCCGCAAATGACTATGGTCGACATATTGTCTCCGAATACACTGGCTGTGCTTTCCGCATCTTCCTTGTCCGATTTATTCCCTGTTGACTTTTTCGCCTGTTTCTCAGCCTCCTCATAGGATATCGTCTCGGTAAATGGATCCGCCTCTGATTCACCGGGTTTGGTGATATATCCTATACTGTTGGCAAACTGCTTCCCTTTTTTGGAGCTGCAGTAGATATTTGATATCCAGAGTGTATCCTCACTTTCCGCTGCGCTCATATACTCGCCTTCATCATACAGATATTTCGATGCCGACTGACCTCCGCCTCGTAAAAAGTATCCGGATATCCAATCCTTCACGGTGATTTCTTTGTAGATGCGATAGGCTCCGGCAAGTCCTGATTCTTTTCTATCGGTTTTCTCTTCGGACTCTTCCTTTGCCTCTTCATTAGCTTCTTCTGCATCTCCCCCGGTTTTCTCTTCGGACTCTTCCTTTGCCTCTTCATTAGCTTCTTCTGCATCTCCCCCGGTTTGTTCTTCTGATTTCTCCTCTGCTTTTCCTTCAGTATCCGATGATTCCCCATCGTTTTTTTTCTCTGACGACTCTTCGTCACCGCCTGATTCCTCACCGGTATCATTTTTGTCGCTATCTGCATTCTCAGTCTCGTTGTCAACAACCTTTTCAACGCTGTCGTCCGGACCGTAACCAACATTCAGCCCGACAACACACATCATTCCGAGTGCTGTGTTTTTTATACGTTTTTCTGACACTGTCTCCGTCTCATCCGAAGACTCGGATGCAGGTGCTTCCTCCTGCGGTTCCGATTCAGCACCGGCATGTGGCTCCTCGCTCTGAGAATCCTTTTTACCGGTATCGGATCCTTCATCACCGCCGGATCCTTCTTCTTTTCCTTCCGACGTGGAGGGATCACTGCTTTCTTCCGAAGGCTCATCTTTCCCCTCAGACTCTGCTCCCTCAGGCTCAGCTTCCTCAGGCTTTTCGGTTTCTTCCGGCCCTTCCTCTTCCGTCTTCTCGTCTTCTTTTTCTTCTTCCTTGCCATCATCCAGACTTTCAAGTCCCAACTCCTCCGGATCATATCCGCAGGCGATCAGATCCATCACCGGCTCACCGGCAGCCTCATCTTTGGTCATATAAAACGTGTATTTCTTATCCGACTCGATCTCACCACCATCTATCATAGTATAAGTGATACCGTTAATCACAGGCTCACCTTCCGGCGTAGCCTCAATGGTTATCCCACCGGAGCCATCCTCCGATGCTTCCGTATCGGTCGGTTCTCCTTCTTCAGAAGACTCATCGCTCTCATTTGCAGCCGTTGCCAGTTCCTCTACATCTCCTCCGATCGCTATCAGTCCGCGCAGTGCCTTGGTCTCATCATCTGTACGTGTATACCCCACATATACCGGTTTTTCACTACCTATATCACAGTTCACATAGTATGTACAGCGTTTAGCGGCCAACTCGGCTATGGCATCTTTATCATTTTCTGCCGTTGCTGCTACGACATTCTCAACATAGGGGCGATAGAGATTTCCCTTATACATCCTGAGATATACCTCTGAATCACCTATTCCGGCATCAAAATCCGCCACCTTGCCATCCACGGTTGTCACCACTTCAGATCCATCCGAGGCCAGTATTTGTGAGTCGTCACCAAAACCTTCCTTTGTCTGCTTTACCAGGAAACTTAACCCCCGCAACGCTTCACCGGCTGCGGCGTCATAGCTTGCAAAGAGATACATACCCTCTCCGCCCGCGCCGGTATTTAAACTGATGTCGCTGATCCTCTGATAGGAGACGCCATCCGACTCGATCGTGGTACTGCCGGCTCCGGCTATCATCAGGTCACGGATCGCACTGCCCTCACTGCCGGTCTTATATCCCATGTACAGATCGGTGGTACCTGCCGGATTCAGGGGCTGAGCTATCACGGAGTATCCGGCTTCCTCGAGATTCTCCATGCTCAGATCCCCCTGCATCAGAGCAATCTCCGTGATATAGACACCCGCTTCGGCATGCGACTTTATAATACCGACCGGCAGCAGCCACAGACACATAGTAAGTGCCGTAAACATGGCTCCCACCCTTATAAATACCGGCCTTTTTTTACATGCTCTGTATACGGTTCTCATGAGCTCTTCACTCCTTTCGATTTTTCCATTTCATGGGCAATCCCTTCTTGTGCTTCTTCAGGTTTCGCAGACCTATCATATCACAGAGGGCGTTACAAAAGGGTTACAAAGTCCCCCTTGCTGTCCGGATTGATGATTCATCTTGCCTTGAAAAATTATCTGTGATACAATGGACAGACAAAAGCATAATGAAAAATCTATTCCTTTGAGGAAAATGGGAGGGAACCATGAGAGAAGTCTACGGAGATGCCAAAAAAAGAGCGGAAGAAGCGGTAAGAAAAGCAAATCGCGAAGGGAGAAGCCCGTATCTTCCCGTACTGGACGAAATCGTCCGCCAGGCAGATATCAAAAACGAGGTTTCCCTGGGATTGCTGGAGCTTCCTCTGTCCAGGATCGTCGGAAACAAAGAAAAAGGACGCAACAACGCTTTTGCCTGCAATTTCATGCCACTTTTTGAAGACGGGACCGAGTTCGCCATGAAGTGGTCGAATCTGTATGATTCCGTTGTGCAGGAAGGCGTTCGGGAGGCGATCAAAGTCTACGAATATATGAACAACTACTATGTTCAGGAAGGAAACAAGCGCGTATCGGTCTCCCATTACTGCGGGAGCGAGTACCTCACCTGTGATGTGACCCGCCTGATTCCGGTGGAATCCGATACAAAAGAATACCGGGTTTATATGGAGTATCTGCGTTTCTACGAGGCGACCGGAAACTATCTGATCCTCCTTTCGGAGCCGGGCTCCTATGAAAAGCTGGCCGATCTGATCGGACAGGATCTGGATTCCACCTGGCCGGAGGATCTGCGAAAGGATCTCAAATCCGCCTTTTACCGGTTCCGGAAGCAGTTTCTGATTCAATTTCCGGGAGAAGATGACAAATCAGTCAGCAACGCATTTTTCCTCTATCTGATGATGTTTCCGCTCCGGACCATACTGGAAGACTCGGATAACCAGATCAGTAAGAGCATAAAAATGTCCTCGGCAGAGCTTCGCGTTAAAATGGATTTTGACAACGTCGTGACACTGTCACAGACGCCCGAAGCAACCGATACCATGTCCGGGCTGAAAAAGCTCTTCACAGGCAAAAAAGGGTATTCTGCCGCCAGACCGCTTCGGGTAGGCTTCGTCTATGACGATGATATCGAGGAGTCCCGTTGGATCGATTCCCATGAGGCCGGCCGATTGTATGTAGAAGAGATGACCGATGATAATGTGATAACCTCCTGCTATGTGACAGAGGCCGGTCCGGAGGGCGTCCACTCGGCGGTAAACCAGGCGGTGGCCGATCAATGTGAGGTGATTTTTACCGTAACGGAGGATATGCTCCAGGATGCCAGGAGGATAGCCGTAGAAAACCCGGACCTGAAAATACTCAACTGCTCCGTCGGGCAGATCTCACCCTCCGTGAGATGCTACTATGGGAAGTTCTACGAAGCAGCCTTCCTGACGGGCGTACTGGCTGCTGACCATCTTCTTCGAATTTCGAATGGAGCGGACAGGCGAATAGGATATATCCGTCGCACAGAAGACGTCCTGAGCCTGAACGCGTTCGCCATCGGCGTATCCCTGATCGATCCGGAATGCCGGATCCTGGCGGAACATAACAAGGATACAGCGGACGGTACGGATTATCTGCCGGAGAACAGAATTCGGATGTTAGCCGATATCGAGTACTCCACGAATCAGAAGCATCTGTCGAGACCGGGGCTGTATGAGATAAAAGATGGTAAAAAAATATCGATCGCCACGCCTTACTATTTCTGGGGTAAATTCTATGTCAAGATCGTACAGTCCGTACTCAGCGGAGCCTGGGATATCAATGAATTGATGAAGAACTATCAGGCCGCCAACTACTGGTTCGGCCTGAATTCCGGCGTAGTCGATGTGCGTGCGCCGGGTATCCCGCCGGCGACGAAAAAGCTGCTGGCCATGCTGAAGAGCAGTATCACCAACGGCTATGATCCGTTTGATACGGAGGAGAAAAAAGTGACCGTGGCGGAGCTCCTGAATATGAACTATCTCCACGAAAGCATCATTTCCGAAAACATCATTTCCCGTGATACGTGATGGAGAGCATCGTCAGATCATCAAATTGAGGCTCTTCCCCCACAAACGCTTCCACCTGCTCCTTCACAACCGTGAGGAGTTGCTCCGGTCCAGCATCTTTTTCCTGATTCAAAGCCTCGAGCATACGATCGGTTTCGAACATCTCTTCCTCGACGTTGGTTGCCTCCGGAACACCGTCCGTGTACAAAAACAGGGTATCTCCGGGGTTCAGCCTGAAGAACTGATCGGTCTGCTTCATCGAAGGATATCCGCCCAGAACAAAGCCATGGTTGTCCTGGATCAGTTGGAATTCTTCCCCCTTGTGGCGAATCGCCGGAAACTCATGCCCGGCGTTTGCCTCAACAAGCTCACCTGTTGAGATGGTTAGGATGGCAAGAAATGCCGTAACAAACAAGCTCTCCGCATTTTTCTCACAGAGACGCTCGTTAACCTTCATCAGAATTTCAGCCGGTGTCCCTCCCATCATCGCCCTGTCACGGATGGATGTCATGGCCCTTACCATAAACATGGCTGCCGGCACTCCTTTACCGGAGACGTCCGCCATAACAAGTGCCAGGTGATCCTCATCAATCAGGAAAATATCATAAAAATCACCGCCGACCTCCTTGGCCGGTGTCATCGATGCAAAGACTTCGAATTCCTTTCGATCCGGATAGAGCGGAAACTCGTTTGGCAACATATCCGCCTGGATATTCGTCGCGATCGCCAGCTCGGTTCCGATTCTCTCCTTCTCCGCCTGGATATGCATGATCTCCTCGATATAGTTCCTGGTCTGTTCCGACATTTCGCTGAAGGCATTGGCGAGGACCTCGATCTCATCACCGGTTTTGTAGATATCCTCTACTTCAAACACCAGATTGTCACCGGTTATCGTCTCCACCTTCTTCGTCATGGCATCGATCGGTTTGATGAGCTTCCGGGCAAAATAAATCGAAGCAACGATGGCATTTACCAGAAGTAATACCAGCACCAGAAACGTAATCCTGGAGGAATCCCTGAAACTGTCGTTGAATTTGTCTTTCGTATCCTGCGCCACCGCATCCACTTTTTGCAGAAGATCGTTTGTCGCTTCTGTCAGCTCTTCCTCGGGGATAAACATCATCAATGTCCATCCTACCGTATCTACCGGAGCATAGGATGCGTAATAACGGATTCCGTTCATCTCGACCGGTTCAAACCCGGACTCACCGAACATCGCCGTCCGGATAATCTGTTTTAATTTCTCGTTATCCGTTTCAAATGCCGATATGGACATCTCCTTATCCATCGCCAGATCGCCTTCTTTGATGGGAGAATAGATGATCTGTCCCTGATCATTGATCAGTACGGTAAACCCTGTTTCTCCCGCCTTGTTCTCAGCCAGCATCTGCTGAAGGACGTCCAGCTTCATGGAGCCTTCCAAAACACAGATCAGCTTGCCGTGCGAATAAATCGGTGTACCGAATACCACCTCCGTAAGATTGTAAAAGTAGCTGTGAATAGCAGGGGAAAAATACTGCTTTTTCGTCTCCACCGCTCCCTTGTACCAGGGACGTTCCCTGGCATCGTAGTCTTTGATACTCCCATCCTCTTCGAATTTCTGATCGGCCATGGAGTCAACCACCAGGGAGACTCCGCTGGGAAGTGCTGCGATACAGTCCATCGTATACCGGTCATTTCCTTCGACGATCTCCTTCATCATAGGCTCGAGATTGGCAATTTTCCTGAGAATCGTCAGCGACTCCGGATCCGCCCCCTTCTTCGTATCCGCCATCATCAGCTGGGCTGACATCTTGCCGCCGTTTTTTTTCTTTGGAGGGTAGATTTCCTTCTCAACAAACTGTTCCGGATGATCGATGATCGTCTGAATCTGCAGAGCCAGCACATTGAAATCATGCTTCAGAGTCCAGAACTCTCCGTCAACGTAGTTGGCACTCGCCACCGCGCCGGTCAGAAGCATATTCTCAGTCTGCTCCGTCATGGTTTTCTGTGACTGCTCCTTGATCACTTCGGCTTGTGTTTCCCCGTTTTCCTCCGTCATCACGGACAGTGACCGCAACTGAAAAACACCGATCAACGCGAACGCCGTGATCGCAACCACTACCAAAAGGAGGCAAAGATTAAAAATCTTGCTTCCCAGACCGCCAAAAACAATTTTTCCGATTCTTTTCATACACTAAACCTCTCTCTTCAGTTGCACAACAATCGTCAATATATAGGGCACCTACCCGGGATAGCTCCTATCATTCTTTCGCATCGTTTTCAGTTGTTTTCTTTCCCGACTGCGGCCTCACTCTCATCGAGATCATCCCTATCACGACGCCGAGGATCATCGCGATCCCCCCGATCATCAGTGCCGATTCTCCGAAAACACTTCCGGTGCTTCCCGCTCCCTTCAGTTCCAACGCGCCGGCCGGATCCGTCGTAGTCCGATACCCGATATAGACATAGGGGGATGCCAGCTCCGGTTTTTCATCCGATATGTTTTTCATGACCGGCTCATATCCGTCTTCCTTTAGTTTTTTTATTGCTTCTTCTTCCGAATCGGCCGATACGATCTTCATATCCGATATGTATTCTTCCCTTTCCGCTCCCAGTGACACTACACTTCCCATCATCGGCAAAACCAAGATCACCAACAAAAGGATCCCTCTGATATTATTCATTCTATCCTTCATAGTCGTGTCACTTCCTTTCCCAGGATTTTTTGAATCTCAGCGTATTTTTCCCTTCATTGTACTCGTAGGATACATCCTCCATCGTATTTTTCACCATAAAGATTCCCAGTCCGCCGATCTCTCTCTCCATCGTGGAAAGTGTCGTGTCGGGATCCTTCATCAATACGGGATTGAACG
>JAFYBS010000100.1 GCA_017540125.1 Eubacterium sp. | reverse complement strand
CCCGGCCAGCGTCTTCAGCAGGTTCATAAACAGCGTGGAAATCGGTTCAAATACATACTCCATTGCGGTGGATGTCACGTTAGAGGGCAGATACATACCGGCAAAACCGAGGAGTATGGCGACGACAAGAGCGATCAGAAGCAGCAACTCATCCCGCAGCTTGTTCCGGGGAATCCGCAGATAGAGCTCATTACTGCCCTTCGAGTGTTTCCAATGCGGCTTCATCATAATGTCCGAAAGGAAACGCTCCGTCCATTCGTCACTACCATCCTCACCGCTATGCGACACAGGATTATAGGGTTCACCATCATAGCAGAGGCTGACGGTCTTCATGCCAAGTCGCCGCCGCAGGATCAGGGTCGCCTCATGTTCCTCACCGTAATGCTCCGAAAGATCGATCAGGATCGTCTCGAACGCCAGACGCGTACGCTGGAGATTGCGGCTCTGGACATTTTTCCCGTACATCCATTCCTGCAGGAGTTCAGAAGCCTGATCGATCCCTGAAGTATTTAATTGAATTGTTGATTTTATCTTTTTCATGATTTATTACCTCACCCTTATTTCGTCCAGTCAACGACTCTCAGTCCCTCAACTCTTTCAAATTCTCTGACATTATGCGTCACAAGCACTCCGTTTTCCGCAAGCACCGTACCCGCGATCATAGTATCATTCATGCCTATAGGAGTACCTTTTTTCTCCAAATCCGCCCGAATCTTCCCGGTATAAAATGCTGCTTTTGCTGTGAACGGAGCAATTCGAAAGGCCCTTAAAAAAGGTATGTATACTCCCATAGTTCTCCTATAGTCAAAACTCTTTTGCGCACCATATTCTATCTCAGAAAGCGCAATGGCAGGAATCATTATATCCCCGGGTTCTTTATCAACAAAACGGTCACTAAACTTCGGAATGATTCCCTTCACTGCGTATATGATTATGTTTGTATCCAAATAATATCTCACGCTCATACGATATTCTCCCTTTTGATACTATAGATATCTTCAATCGGATCTTCCGGTTCCTCATCAAATCCTAGATTATTACCTGAACCAAACGACTCAAAGAACCCTTCCGGATATAACGAAGAACAGTCCACCTCCTCACCGGAAGCGCGCCTTCCCCGGAGCTCATCTCCCGCAGCGAGTTCAAAGGGAATCCTCCGCTCCCGTCTGACCTTCTGCAAAAATATCCCGATAGCCACCTGCAACGACAGCCCGATCTCATCACAAACCGCCTCGGCCTCTTCTCTCACATCCGAATCGATCACAATATCCGACAGGCCATTAAGATCATCCGTATAAGCCAATGCCCTTTTTACAGACTCCGCCCTTCTGTTACCGCTCTTAAGAAGCATGATCTCGCCGTCCTCCGCCACGACCTCGATCTCATCATCCTCCGTCAAACCGGCCATCTCTATCGCCTTCGCAGGCAGTCTCACCGCCCTGCTGTTCCCCCATGCTCTCAACTGTGTCTTCATACGCATCAACCTCATTTCTATATCATCACATAAAAAAACGATAGTATATACTTGCATCTGTATATACAAGTATATACTATCGTAATTGATTTGTCAATGTGTATATACGTTTGGTGTCCATTCCCGGTTTTATTGTTTTTATTATCTTTTATTGTTCTTTATAATAATCTTACGATGGATCTCCGGCATTCATTCTAAAAAACACAAAAGGAGGGTACTCTATGAAACCTGAAAAAAACGGAACCACACAAAACGAAAGATTGGAAATGATCGACCGACTCTGCCGGGAGAGGGGTGGACGCATAACCGCCTGGCAACGGAAGCCGGGATGTCCGAAGCCACGCTCAGGCACCTCTTCAAACACAACTACGAGCCGCGCATCGACACGCTGGAACGCATCTGCGACGGCTTCCGTATCCCGATGAGCCGATTTTTCAAAAGGATCGAAGACGCCCGCGCGGACACTCCCGACCATCAGGAGGGCGCCGACCTGCTGATGGGTTTCGTGCCTGGTGCAGAGATCTCCCCCGCCATAACCTCCAACAACGCCTCCTGATACCCCACTCGACCGCTCTTCCGAATCCGCTCACACACCTCTGTCAGCCCTACATCGGTGATGCCATCCATCCGGTGCAGACGCCTTTCCTCACGGATTACCTTAGAAGACAACGATGCTTCATAATCCTCCACCCCCATATGCCAAGGTCTGATCCGCCCGTTGCTTCGACGTACCAACCGGTCAGCGATTTGTATCCCCTCCGGATCCGTATCACCGCTATAATAAATCTCACACTCCTCCCGGCACAGCAGATCCAGCACCAGCAGGGCGGCCACACTTGGTTGCCCCGACGTACAAACCAGAGATGCTCCGGGGCATCTCTCACACAGCTCGGAAAACACCATCTGATTCTCTATCACATACACCTGTTTTTTTCGTGACACGACCCGAACGATATCAGAAAGATTGGAGAGCGATACCAGAAAAATATCCCCGCGATCCACATGTACGCGATAAGCCGGATGCTCTCCCGCCTCATCCCAAAGCACGATCCCGTATAAGGTCACAAAGCTGGAAATATCATCCGGACGGATGCCCGCCCTCAGGAGGACTTCCAAACGATCCTTTGCCGTCCGCTTTCTTTCCGCCCGAATCCCATTCTCAAACTCCCTTTCATACAGACGTTCCACCAGCCGATCCCCAAAAACCGTCCCTGCATCCAGCGCATGCGGATCACCGAAGACATCCATAGCCAAAACCGCCAAACGGATATGCCCTCCCTCCGGCAACTCATTTAGACGGCCAAATACTCTATCCACTTCCGCATCCAGACGTTTTGACTCTTCCCGACGAAGCTCTGACCTGCGCTGTTTCATCTCCTTATTTGAGATAAGCTCCTCGTCAAAATAGCCTTCAAGCAACTCCTTCAGAGAAACACCGGCAAACTTCGTTCGCTGCAATGCCTCTTCGACCCGTTTCAGGGGAATACTCACCGGCTGCCCCTCCGAAGTCAGTGATTCACCAAACAAACTCTCGATGGATTGCCGTTCCTCTGACGACAACTCTTTAAGAACAACCGTTCCTCCCACACGCCCGTAAGATCGCACCTTCTTACGCATCTCACCAAGCAGCCGGTCAAACCCCGGTGTTCCCTTAAAGTATGCCACACATTCCCGGATCTTCATTTCCCTGTCCAAATCCTACTCCTCCAGCACTCTCTGTTTTCCATCCCACCGATAGTTGATCACCGTCACCTCCTGCGCGTTCTCCGGGCGAAGCAACTCAGCGATCCTCAAACTCGGCACTGTCTCATAGCATCCCCATAAGAACTGGGAATTCATGATATAATCAAAATCCAGTGTCTCCACTAGCTCAAACATACTTCCGATATTGATCTCATCCACACCTGCAAAGGCCTCATCCAACGCGAGCAAACGGGGAAAATCATCAAACGATGACTTCCGGTACTGCGCATTCACAGCTGCAAAAAGTGGCACATACATCGCCATCGCTTTCTCTCCGCCGCTGAAGCGATTAAAGGCGCGGTCAGTCAGCTCCTTCGGTTCATCCTCCCCGCGGATGTACATCATATGAAATTCAAACCACTTGCGGTAATCCAAGATATCCCGTACCATCTCATAGTAGTTTGGCACAGCACCCGATTCCTCTGCCTGCCGTTTAGCATCATGGATATGCGAACGAAAATGCCCCGCCAACCGTTCGATATCCTGTGCTGTCAGAAGCTCCTTATCCCGCCTGAACAGTTTTTCAAGCTCCTCAGCACCGATCTTCTCCCGACTCTCCGATTTTGTCGGGCGCCAGCGAAGCTCAAAAGAAAGCCCCATCGAAGTATTCATACCCTTCATCAGCCGGGACATATCCCGGATCCAGGCACGACTCTCAGAGATCCGGTCGCTCAGCTTTCTACTCACCGTATCCGACAGGATGTTTTCAAATAATTCACGATCCTTTTCCCGGATCAGCATCTGCGTCTCCTCGATCTGTTCCTCCACTCGGATCGCATATTCTCCGATGGGGATTCGGTTCCCCATCCACAGCACCGTGATCTCACGCCTTTTACGGACAGCATCCGGATAAGCGGATGCCTCAAATCGGTCATTCATGGATAGCCCCTGCTCCAGTGCACTCGAAGAATGTCTGAGAAACCTCTCCGTCAGTGTCGATGCCATCTCCGCCTCATTTTTATCCGAATCCGGAGCAGACTCCTCTGCCTCTTTTTCCGACTCCTCACACAGATGCAATCCTTTCTCCTCGAGAAGATATTCCGCCAACGCCTTCTCCCGTTTGGTTGCCGACAAGAGTTCCTCCTGATAGCCGGATAAACGCCCCTCCCCCTCCGACAGTCGTTCTCTTTTGGCGGAGGTTTCGGTCAGTACCTTCTCCAGTCTTCCCCTCAATTCATCGAGATCCCGGTCGGAATGGCTCATCTCCTCAGCCCTTTCCCGATTCTCCGGATCCGCCAGATAGACCTCAATCTCCTTCAGTGTCTCTCCGGTCACACGTTCCCTCGTCTGACACTCCCTGTGATCGGCCTCCAGGCGAAACCGGTTATCCTCGACATCTTCCCGCTGAATCTGTTTTTCCCGAATCTGCACCTGTATCCGTTCACGCTCGCTCATCCGGTCTAAGAGCACATCCGCCTCCGACAGATAGGTGTCCGCCGTTTCCTCAAGCTCTCCCAGACTCTCCACCGTTCTCTCACAGGGCAATCCGTTGCAATCCTCAATCACACGTTTTTTCGCTGTATCCCTGCGGTTGATCGCTGCATGAACCTTTTTTTCCTGTTCCTGATACTCCGCCTGAACCTGACCAAGCGTCTCCTCCAACCTGCGATACCGATGCCACCTGTCATCCAGTCCGTCGATCGAAGGAATCGCCTCATACTCCTCCCGGAGGATCCGTTCCCTCTCTTCGCAAACCGTCTGTTTATTAAAAATGGCATGCAACCGCTCTTCAACAGCTGCCAGCTCTGCCTCCTTTGCCGCTATCCTCTCCTCCTGGATGCGTCGCCTGGTATCTGCCCCGATAAAGCATACACGGTCATCCTTCTCCACCGTGACAAACCCCTCCGTCACACCGTGACGAAAATAGCCATCCTCACTCAGAACCCATTCAGCTCCCGACTCTCTATTACGCCCGATCCTGCCGATCACAGCCGAAGCAGCCTTTTGCAGTTCCTCCGACTCCACCCCGTCGGCGACGCGAAAAACACGGCTGCCATTCTTATCCGTTTCGGATAAAAATGTTCCCGCGTCCGTCACAAAAATAACATCAGAGAACCGTCCCAGCACCTCTGTTGCTGCCGGACGATCTTTTTCCGCAACCACCAGCACATCCAGAAGCCCTGCCATCCGAACCTGCTTTTCCAGACGGCACATCTGCTCTTCGCTCAACCCGGGCACAAAATCCACCGCCTCATAAAAGGATAAAAACGGAATTCCCTTTATCTTCAAAGCCTTCCTCGCACGAAGCACATCCTTATCCCGCTCCGGCTTCGGCTCCTCTTGTTTTCGTAACTCCCGCAGCTCCACATCGATTTCAGAGCGTTCCTTATCTGCGGTGGCTTTTTCCAACTCGAGCGCATTTTTCTTCTCACGGATTGCATCACCGAGCCGGTCATAGATTCCTCTCACATAATCGCGATACCGGGGCAGAATCTCCCCTGTATACCGGCGGATCATATCCGATACAACTCGTATCTCGTCCTCTCCAAGCGAGGAGACAGACTCCTCGATATCGGTCCTTCTCGGGACAAACTCCCGGTTATTCTCGTTCATTCCGTACCAGGTCTCCAGCAGCTCATCCTTGTTGCGGTCAATCTCTGTTTCAACCTCGTGAAGCCGATCGCGACACTGATCCAGACGATGTTTTACCTCCTCCAGATGTTCCATCTCCTCATCACAATACCGGATTTCACGTTCCAGCTCCCGGACACTTCCCACAGCCGCCCGCACACGCAGACTGAGAGACCGAACCTCCTCACGTCCCCGCACGATTATCTCTCTGCCGTGTTCCGCTCCGGTTTCCGAACCGGTCGTGACACGCATAACCTCCTCCCGACAGGACAACTGCATCTCCCCGGCCAGAACATCCATCTCCTCGCCCATCCGACGAATCCGGGTCTCCGCCACCTCATCATCTTGACGATACCGTCTAACCATATCCTCTATTTCACGGATCCTCTCATCGGATTTTTCCAACTCGGACGCCAGCAACTCCGCTTTTTTTGTCAGTTCCCCCCTCTCTTTTACAAGTTCATCCCTCTTCAACACCGACTGATGAAGATCCGAATCCCGCCACAGAACGATCTTCTTCTCAAGGATACGGATATCCTCGCGAATCCTTCTTTCCTCCTCCTCGCCCTTTTTGACTGACTCCCTGTACTGAGCCAGTTCATCCGTCAGAGAGGACAGACGCCCCTGCGCCTGCTCCAGTTTTTTCTTTGCCAGTGCATACTGCTGCGACTTCTTCCCGAGCATAAAGCGGTTGTACCGGTCATACTCTTTAGCAATAACACTCACGTCTTTGTACATCTGTCTGAGATCCGTGAGACGCGATTCGATGGCATCCATCTTTTCCATCGCATCCACCATCACCCGCAGATCCTCCTCGGTCAGTGTCTGAAGAGAATCGTTAAGGATCTCATACACCCGGCTCGGCTTGAAGGATTTATCAAGCTTCGGCGCCCGAACCTTGATAAGAAGCCGGATAAACTGTTCATACTGCTCCTGTCGGGGAAAGCCAAACAGATACTTATTCACCGCCGCAGCATAATCCTTCCCTGTCTCGAAAAACAGGTTAGTCTCGCCCAGCTCATTTTTCAACTCCTGCCTGGTCAGCGGGATATAGATATTGCCGGCCTGCTTTGTCAGATGGATATCCTTACCGATCCGACGTCCGTCCATCAATAAAAATGCCCAGAATCCCATCTCGCTCTTTCCGCGCTGGGCTCGCTGTCCGATTCCGATGGTGCGGTATTCTTCCGTATCTTCTCTCTTGAACTCCAGATACAGATATCCCGTCACATCGTTACGATCCGTATTTCCGAGAAAATAGTAATCCATCTTCCGATCACTGGAGCCAAAGGGATCCAGCCGGCTGGGACGCCGATCGCCGTCCAGGATAAAAGGGATCATACTTTGAGTCGTGATGGATTTGCCGGAAGCGTTCTGGCCACGCAGCATCAACTTACCATCGCAGAACAAAAACTCCTGGTCATCATACAGCCAGAAGTTAACCAGTCCCATACGGTGCATATGCCAACGGTTCGAATTTCCCATGGATGTCTGTATCCTTTCCTCTATCGTTATTATTCACACCCGTTCACATCTGTCCGGGCTTCCTGTCAAGCGTCATCTGTTCCACGATTTTTCTATTCCATCATACCATCAAGTGTCATCTGTTCTGCGTTATTTTTCATGCCTTCCGCTTCCCGTGAAAGATCGATTTCCTCCGGATAGTATCCCGCAAACTTAAACGCCGCCGGATACAGTACAACCTCCCTCTCCCCTTCGGATAGCATCATCCAGGCAGTCATGGTATCGATTACCTCCCGGATCAGCCTTTTCCCATCCATCTCCCTGTATTCCTTGCTCCATGCCTCTCCGTACCGGCGACGGCTGCTCATCACCAGTTCCTCAAATTCCCCCACCGGTATGACCACCGTATCGTCCTCTCTATGGATGTACGCACGCTCCTGAAGACCGGCACAGACCAAAAGCAGGATGTCTGCAATCGTAGATTTTTTCGGAAAAATATCCCCGGCCGGATCATCTTCCTCCTCCCACACATAAAAGGCGGCATTGCGATGAATATCAAGCCTCCCTCCCAGCGACTCATGAAGATGTGACATCACCGCCTGGCGCTGATTCTTCAAATAGTAGGAATCTGCCTCATCATCGCTGCCATCCCAGTACATCGCCGGTTCGGTGAGAAGCCTCCGGTACACGCGGTTGATACGAAAGTACCCCCGCTCCGTATCAGCCAGCTCGTCCTCTTTTTCAAAATCCGTATGCGACCGGATATCGCCGGCATCACCGGGATAATTCACGGGAAAGTACCGGGACAAGCCGGTATTCTCGTAAAGCACTCCGCTTCCTCCGCTGATATCCTCCGACAACGAATCCACATCTCCCTCATGGACGATGACTAGCCCCATACGCTGCGCATACTGCATCATCCTAATCAGGGACTTACGGTGGGTAAACATAGTCCAGTCCAGCGGATAGCAGTCCCGCATCCATATCTCCAGCTGCTCGATAAACTCCGACAGCAAAAAGCTCTCCGTATCTTCCAGATCCTCCAGATACATCAAAAGGCCGCAGAACATCGCATAATCCAGACTGTCCTTAAACTCTGTGATCCCCATATATGCTTTTGCCTGAACCGGCGTTTTTTCCAGCTTGACAACCCGGTCATTACTCATCACGCGCCACCCGGTATACTCGCGTACAAACCGTTCAATCTCTCGCAGTTCATGGCGCACTGTATAGTACAGATCCTTGTCCTGATCCTTCAGGATCCAAAACCGATCCAGCAGATATCCGATTCCGTTCATTATCCTTTCTCCTGCATTCTATGTCTCTTTATCAAAACAGATTGTATACGCCGGCATCTCCAAATCACCGTCCTCACATCGCAGCACGCATCGCTCCTGCGTAGGCTCGACCCGATAACTCCTCCCGAAATCCGTCTGCCCCGTATGATCCGCACGCATATTAGCCCGGGAGATCCAGGACAGTATCGTTACCCGGACAAACTCCGGCACCACCTCATCGATCTCCGCCACAGCCAGACGGTCCCCCCTGGTATAACGCTCCATCAGCCGCCGTTCCTTCCTGAGCCGTTCCAGGTGCTTCCGGCGTGTCTGCGCCTTTTTCAAATCCTTCCCTTCAAATCCGGTTCTGTCCATGCGGGACTTATATTTCCGTGCGTGAGACTGTAGCTGAAATGAAACCGCACTCTCCTCCGATGTCGAGCTATTGATGCTGTCGGTCTCCCGATCCCCGGTAACGCGAAAATGTCTCACCTGCTGGATGCCGAAAACATGGGCAGCCAGCTTGTGGGCATCATCCGTATCCTCCATACCGGCAAATACCTGCATATAATGCTTGTAATCACTCTTTCTCGATATCCCCCAGTTCTGCAGCTGGATGATCAATGCCGCATTCTGGATGATCCGCTGGATGATATTTCCGGTTATATCCAGCACCTGGGAGCACTCTCTCGGCTGACCGTTTTTCGAGATGAACCACCGTTCCAGCGACTCCCACTTACCGGGGATATTCTCCTCATAATAGCTCTTCCGATCCGGTCGCCCGGCCATATCCGGTCTCGGTATATCCAACTCGCTCTCGACCACTCGGGATAATAAAGCATTCTTTTCTTCTTCGGAAATCTGCCCCAGCAGATACGCGATCCTGTCACAAGATTGCTGCAGATTCCGGATGAAATCATGCAGATATGCGATAAAACGATCCTTATGGATGACAAACTCCACCGACTTCAGGATCTTTTCACTCTCTCCCGTATGGAACTCCCGAAGATAATCCTTGTAATTCTGATTCATCCCGGTAAAATCCGTCTGTAGCCCGTCCCACCAATTGTGGACTTCACCAAGCGGCGTTTCACTCACATCCGGGCGATGCTCCAGTGCCTCCTCAATCCTCCTGAAAAAGTTCGATGACAGACTGGCCGGCTCAAAATAGAGTGTCTCCAGGCGTAGCGTCATCCGCTCCACCTCTACGGCTTCCTCTGTCATCTCATAACGATATTGTTTTTTCAGATAATCAGCAACGGTATACACCCGTCTGGTATCCTGATACGGAGTCAGATTGTGCCATCCCACCAGAGCATCCAGATCCTGTCTCATCATATCCGAATCATACGATTCATCAAAAATATCCGGATAGCCTTCCCTCAGAAGAGTAAGCATTTCCTCCGTCCGGATCTGATTGTGATTCTTGTCCATCTCCCGGTAAAACATCCGCATGATATGACGATACCGCTCACAGTTTTGAGCCGTCAGATACGATGTCTCACGAATCGGTGTCATAGACATGGGTCCCGCTCTCCTTTCTCCTACCTCTTTTGAAGTTTTTCCTACTTCTTCCAGCGTTCAATTCGGCACGAATGAACCTTTGTTTTCTCATCGTAGTTGATGCCGACCAGCAACACCTCCCCGGAAAACCTGTCCAGAGACTCAAAATACTGTTTATCCTTTATCTGATCCAACGCACTCTCTACGGTCTTATTGTGCTTAAGCTCAATCACCATCGCGGGAACGCCCTTCACATAGGGCAGATAAACGACATCCGCAAATCCCTTTCTGCTAGTTACCTCTTTTTTCACCACATATTTGTTCAGTGCATAGATATAGGCAAGATAAATCGCACTCTGAAACACATTCTCGTTATGATAATTTCGGTTTGAGGCGACATGCATATGTGACTCGTCAAGAGCCCTCGCAACTTCTTCCTCGTCACCGCGAAACGTTGCTTCCAGCAGTTCCTTTGAATTCTTTATAATCTCATCCGTGGCCTCATACTCCCTGTTCACCGCTATAGCATTGAACCATTCCTGTCGGACCTCGCGGTTCGGAATACGACAGGTCCCGTTTTTCCTGTCATATGCCAGATACCCCAGATGAATAAGATACGTAAAAACATCATCCTTCGTAAAAAATGAATCCATCGTGTTCAGGTAACTGGTGACATTGACATCTATCTCTTCACCGGCCAGCATACGGATGATATCATCCTTTATTCCCTTGAAGTTTTGCTTGATACGGTCTGTGATCACCTGATAGGAGGATGTCTTACTCCAGTAGCCCCCATATTCCTCCTTCTTCATCGATTTAACGACAGACTCAGGGTTGTACAGCTCTACACCATTGATCGAGTACCCATCATACCATCCACGGCACTCCTCAAAATCCATCCCATAACGGTCACACAAAGCTTTAACCTCATCCGATGTAAACCCGATAAACCCTGCAAAACCATCCGCATCCATCATCGTGTACTCATCAAAATTATTCAGTTTACTCTGAATCTTATCCCTGACCACAGGCAGAATCCCTGTCAGGTACGCAAGCGATATAGCAGGACGAAGTGTATTGCTCTTAAACAGACCATTAAGAAAGCTCAGATAATCATCAAAAAGCTTTTGAGACACCTTCTCGCGGACGAGGACATCATACTCATCGATTAAGAGAACGAATGTCTCACCGGTCGCCATAAAGACTTTCAAAATACTCCTTGCAAGTGAATCCTCACTTTCCAAAACAATATCCGGAAACTGGGTTCTCATCTCGTTCTTTATGTCCTCTGTCAACACTTTAATAATATTCTCTTTATTCTCTATACCCTGATACTCACTATTCAGATCAATCTGAATCACATTGTACTTATTCAGATACTTCTCATAATCCGGATCCCCTGATATCTCAAGCGAATCAAACAGAGTCCTCGAATCACACCCCTTCGAGTAGTACGCCGCAATCATATTCTGCGCAACTGTTTTTCCGAATCTTCTGGCTCTGGACATACAAACAAGGTTATTATCCGCGTCAATCATATCATTCGTAACCCTTAGCATCCCGGACTTATCAACAAAGATATCAGCCGATGATACCCTTCGGAACACCTCATTCCCCGGATTCAAATATATCCCCATGTCCTTCACCTCTTTTCGAAACAAAAATGAGAGCCCACACCATCGACTCTCATTATCTCATGAAACCGCTGATTTGTCAACGATTGCGGACTAGATCTCATCCCCTCTCAAACGTATCCGAACACCCTCTGAACGACTCATCCCAGCCACTCCTCCATATCCACATCCTGCAGCCGGATATCGCCGATATCGTTCAGAACCCATGCATTCATCTAATACCTCCCTTCACACCGCTGTTTTACGCTCTTGGTGCAGATAATTCAAGATTGAAATTGCCAAAAAGTGCAGATAATTCAAGATAGAGTCCCATATATCTCATCCAGATCTATCAATATCAGATCATCCCTCGGCTCAACGCGAAATCCGGATCTGGAGAAAAACCCATACTTATAACAATCCACCCCCGACAATTTGAGCTGTTCTATTTCCTCATTCACAACCTTATCATCTATCGGAGAGGATTTAAACTTAGCCTCATAAAAAATGAACCCGTTATCATCCTGTGTTACGACATCAAACTCTCCGTTTATTTTTCTCACCGGATCATCGTAATAATACTTTCCGATCTTGAAAAACGGAATTGCTGTTTTTCCGATCTTATTTATACAAATCAAAAACTGCTTGCATATTTCCTCAAAAGCACTCGGAACAAACTGCGTTTCATAATCTTCATCTATATACCTTTCATAAAAATCATCCGGAGACATAATCGATCTTTGAGACGGATATGGATATATATACCGATAATAAAAAGCCGTTAATGGATCATCTACATAATACCCTGTTTTCTTTTTATTATTCTCATCATTAATCGGTGCCACCTTCTTAACAACACCTATTTTCACAAGCTTTTTCAAAACATCTGCCAGCGCAGGGCTACTTGTCACGTGGGACTGGGAAAGAATATCACCAAACCGTGAGAATCCCTTTGCCAAAGCCAAAAACACCTCATTTGCGTTATTAAACTTCGATATTTCAGAAGATAAGTAATATTCCACTTCGTTTTCCAGCTGTGCTCCCTGCCTGACAAGGAGGTTAATCAGGTTTTCCCTGACACTAAGCTTATCATCAATCAAACTGTTATAATATGGAATACCACCGAAAACGGAAAAAATCCGAACCTTATCCTCATTTGAAAAGCCGGGGTAGAACATAGATGAATCATAGTAATCCATCGGTTCAAGATAAATGGTCGTATTGATTCGTCCGTATAAGGGATTATCCTTATATAACAACCCCTTCATGATATCAACTACAGAACCGCACAGAATCAATTTAAGTTTTGAAGAATCTTTATACCTGTCGATCAGTCTTTGCAACACACTGTCAATCCCTGATGAAACACTGCGTAAATACGAATACTCATCAATGGCAAGAATAAGCGGGGTATCAATCGCAAATTTAAAAACAGCATCCAAAGCTGCTTCCATTCGATCAAATCGGATTCCGGGAACATCCAGAAACTCACTCCATATCTCAGAAAAACTCGCCGCATTGTCCGCATCCGATGTCTGCTTACATTCATAGTAGACTTTTTTCAGCTTGCTCTGCATCAGAACGTGTTTGATCAGCTCGCTTTTCCCCACACGTCTTCTCCCATAGATCAAAGCGACCGAAAACGAGTCCATATCAAAAAAGTGTGATAATTCGGCTATTTCCTTTGTTCTTCCATAAAAATCCATTTTACTCGCCTCCGTCCGACTCGGATATATCCGAGTAAAATTATAGCATGGGTCAAAAGATATGTCAATCTGAACTTCGTCTCAATACTACTTTTCAGCCAGCATCCCCATAAACGCCTCCTTGTTCTCCTTCGGCGACGTGGTCGGGCGACCGAGATCCGCTCTGGCACCGATGGCCGCACATATTTCCAGAAAAATGGGCCCGTCATCAGAATTCGTAACACATCTGCCCTCATCCGTCTTCTGAACACCATCATCCCCCGGGCCTTTCAACATTTTATGCCATCCCGAAGTAATTTCTGTCAAAATCTTCTCCAATTCATCCATATCTTCCGCTCGATAGCATCTTTCATATCCTAATACTTCGGCAAATTGTTTCAAATTCCGCCCCTTCAACGCTGTCGGCTGTCCGCCCACCGTCTCATGAGCTCCGTTATTAATAACTACATGTATCATATTCTTCGGTTTTATATCACTTATCACCGCCATAGCACCCATATGCATCAGTGCTGCTCCATCACCGTCGATGCACCAGATCCGTCGATCCGGCTTCTGCAAAGCGATACCCAAAGCAATGGAAGACGCATGCCCCATGGAGCCGACCGTCAGGAAGTCATAGGCATGAACATCCCTAATCTCAAACAACTCCCGGCTTGCCTTCCCCGTCGTACTTACGATCGGATCCTCACCGGAGTACTTCACGATGCATTCGATGATCTCCTCGCGAGTCATCTTGTACTCATTTTTATATGAGACCTTCCCATCAAAAGTCAGTGCCCCTTTCCGCACCACGATAGCCACACTCTTCCCGGCCGCCAATCGCGCGGAAAACGCATCCATCCATCCCCGCAGATCCTCCTCCGTCGTCTCCGGACTCAGGACCTCATAGGCCACATCCATGACCTCCAGCAGCTTCCCTGTCACCTTCCCCTGGTAAACATGCTGAGGCTCGTCCTTGACACCAGGCTCACCCCGCCAACCGATCACGAAGATACACGGAATCCCATATACATCATCCGACAACAGCGACGCCAGCGGATTGATCACATTCCCCTCCCCGGAGTTCTGCATATACACCACAGGCACATGCCCGGTCGCCAGATGGTACCCCGCTGCCAGCGCTGTCGCATTCCCTTCATTCGCCGCGATCACATGATGCACCGGATCCGTCCCGTATTTTTCCATCAAAAAATCACAGAGTGCCTTCAGCTGACTGTCCGGCACTCCGGTGTAAAACTCCGCTCCTATTGTTTTAAAAAAAGCTTCGACCTGCATATCAAATCCCTTTCATATTTCGAAAGCGCCCTACTGACATTCGTTCTTGATAACCCATTTCTCAATCCGCTTTTTCAACTCCTTGAGTAACTCTCCTGCTCCTCCACACACGACAGCACGGGTGGCTCATGACTTTGTCGCTCACGCCATTTTTCCCGAAGACACTGCCAATCCTCTCTCGTGTTACAGTTGGTCCAGTCCTTCAACTCCCGCAGCAGAATCCGCTCCTCCTCCGGCAGCCGATCCAGATACCCCTGCACGATAAACAGATTCGTCTCATCATAAAAACTCTCCCCAAACTCCTCATTTGAAGCCGCCAACGCCTCCATATCCGTAAACTTCCACATCTGCGCCGAGTTCAGGATACACCAGAACGGATCCTCGATCTGCAGTGTCCCGTGCACCTGACTGAACGCATAATGATACTCACCGTCATCCTTCTGGTAAAACACCACCGCCTTCTCCGAGTAAATCGGCTCGCGGTTGTAGGTCAGCACCGTTCCCTCCGCCTCAACCACTGACGCGAAGGATTCATCATCTGTATCCACATCGCCTTCGATAAAAATAATCTCCTCCGGATCATAACTGAGTGCTTTTTCCAGCCCTTTGTAAAGACTGTACCCGGACTTCAGATCCTCAAAGTGTTTATTAAAAATAAGCCGAACCTTCTCACGTAGTTCGTCCGAAATCACCGGTGACCCGAGATACGCCTGCAACTCCTCATAACGATAACCACCCACAACGACAATCCGATCCGCGAAGGCGCATTTTTCCAAAAGGTGATAGAGCAGTGTCTCATGCTCATCCCCCTCGGAATAGATCATTTTCAACACATAATCTGTCTCCGCATAACCTTTATTGAACCGGCTCGACACGCCGGCCGCCGTGATGATCGCTATCCGCATAATTATCCTTTCCGGCCTCATTTTGCGGCCCGCACATGCGTGTCGTGGGCACACATGTCGAAACTCCTATCTACACACCTCTCGCCAACCGATCCCGGTAAAAATCGTCCACCTGCCCGTGATACATCGACATCGCTTTTTCCACATCATACGGAACCGCACGTAACTCCGCCGTCCCTGTATCCGAATCCCAGACCGCGTACTGGGCAAACGGATTCCGATTCCTGGGCTGCCCTACGGAACCCGGATTGATAAAAACAACAGGCCTTTTTCCCCGTAATCTCTCATCCTCACACATATAAAACCTGGTAAAAATATGCGGAAAATGCGTATGCCCGCTCAGCACCAGATCATACCCGCTGTAGTTCCCCTGCACATCCTCCGGCAGGATTGATCCGAAATAGATATCATCGATCGAGCCGTGGACTGACAGAATAAGACAGCTCTGCCCGGTCGAATCTCCACTCCCGGCCAAACCGGTTTCAACAGTCGATGTTCCACCAGCATCAACGGCGGAATCACCATCCTGTCCACCCGCCGGCAACGAATACTCCGACCACCCCTCCTGAACCATCTGCTCGCGAATATACTCCTTTGTCTCCTCCGTCAGGATCGACGCAGTATACTGAGCCGACGCCACCGTCCGCTCCGACGACAGCCTGGAATAATCCCCTGTCATCACCGCCCGCTCGTGATTCCCCCAGATTGAAGTGATCACTGGTGCCCCGATTTTTTCCGAAAGCTCATCCCGCACATAGGACACCACTTCATTCGACTGCATGCCGTAGTCGATCAGATCCCCCAGCAGAAAAATACCCGCATACCCGGCCCGCGCCCGGATGTCCTCCACCACCGCTGTGAGAGCCGGCATGTTGCCATGAATATCACATAAAATCACATATCGTGCCATCTTCTCATTTCCCCGCTTTTTTTATCACATCTTCAATCAGCAACTCCGCCACCGTATCTATCTCCTCGTACGTCACCCTCTTCGGAAGCTCGACGCCGAACTTCTCCTGCACTTTATCGATCAACTCCTCCGTATAGATCAGGCATCCGTCGCGCACATCCTCCACGCCGTCCAGATAAAGCGATCTCCGATTGGCATGGTTCATCTCATCATAGGTAAAAACAGACTCATCGATCCAGGCATCGATCAGGTCACTACCCTTCTCGCCAGCTGTGAGTCAGGAACCTCCCGTCCCGGCATCTTTCTGTCCGGCTGAAGTCTGCCACCCGACACGCACCGGATATCCGCCAATCTCACCGAAAGCCCCCGGGATATACAGGCGCACGGAATCCCATCCCAGTCTCATCACTTTAACGATACCCGAGATAATACGGTAGTTACTGGAAGCATTCATCATGTTTCGCTGCGCATCCGTCGGCATGGAGATGGAACAGCGCAGATAGAGCTCGTTCTCATTGATCGATTTTGTGCCCGATGATTCCATCGATGATCCGGTTTTCACGACGCCACCTGCATCATCACCGGACACCAGCGCGATTTCCTCACCTTTATACCACAACTTCAGCGGCAGCTCCACACCCTCTGTCTGTCCCTCCTTCGAGATCACCACATCATGAAAATGCCCCGCCGCAAACATCACATCTACATTCCAGAAATCACCCACTCCCAGCATCTCAGCCACGGCAAATCGAATCCGAGGCACCAGATGATTCAGATTACCTGATCCAAAATCGGGATAAGGCTTGCCGGCACTCTTCAACCACGGGATCACTGCATCCGAATACGACGTATTGATCACGATAGCGTCCGTATCAGCCCGCCTACAAGCCTGCATGATATTTTTTGTAAAACGTATCGCCAGGGGCGTCCATATCCCGTAAGCCCGAAAATTCGACCAGCTGATCGAACCGTATTTCAACCCCGGATAGGCTCGGGAGGAATTCACGATAAAGTCCGGTCGTACCTCCTCTATAACGCGATGAATCGCCCTTATATCCGTCAGATCCACACCATCCCGTATTTCGATGGTGGAACGATTCTTCTCCCGAATTAGGGCCGATATCCGAACAATATTGACCTTCTCCTCCATTCTTGCCCGGGAACGACCGACCACCACGATCCGCATCGCCTCATCCGCATCGGACACCAGAAAATCCAGCAGGTAAGTCCCCACGCTCCCCAGTCCGATGATCATCACGGTATACGAGCCCGCTTTTACATGGGACTGAACTACCGACAAACACTCTTTCAAACTCTTCATCTGAAACCTCCTCGTTCCAATCGATCACGCAACGGTCTCCCTGTCAGCCCCTGATTCCAGCGTCTGAACCCGTGCGGTATCGCACTGCCTCCTCAATCCCCTGATCCAGGCTCACTGCCGGCTCCCATCCGGTCCTCTCCCGGATCTTCTTCGTCGACAGAAGCCGTCGCTCCGGATCGTTCTCCCGGTATCCCTCAAACTCGATCAACGGATCCTCAATCCCCATCTTCGACGCGCACAGCTTCACCAGATCCACGATCGTCATTTCCTCATCCGTCGCCACGTTGTAAATTGTCCCGTCCAGCGCGCTGTCCGTATTCACCAACGCCAGCACCGCCGAGCAGCTGTCATAGTTATTTAAAAATGTCCGCCTGTTCTTCTTACTGTTCTCCAGCAGCACTACCTTGCCGTCATTTTTCAGACTCGAGATGATATGCGGCACGATATGCTTCGGCTGCAGCTCGTTCCGGCTGTAAACGTTCGCAAACCGGATCGAGCACCCCAGGATCTTCCCCTCGTCCACCGCATCCTTCATGAAGAACTCCGTCAGCATCTTCCCGCAGGCATACGAAGTCCGCTGGCTGTGCTCCGCGTCCGACATCGTGATGAAATCCGACTCCTCCACCCCGCCGTGCTCATTCCACGAATTCATCGAGTAAATCTCCGAGGTCGAACAATTGATAAACTTCTTCGCCCCCACCCGGATCGCCTGCTCCAGGAAAAGATTCATCGAAACCACATTCGTTTCATAGGTCTCATACACATGATAAAAATGCTCCGTATGCACGACCGCCGCGCAGTTGATGTAGACGATCTCTTCGAAGCCATCCTTTTTAGAAACCACCAGCTTTTCAATCTCCCCCATCTGCCCTTCATCGTTCAAATCGTACTCATAAAAAACAAACCGCTCATCCCCAAGACAATCCTCCACCGTCTCGATGGACGAACAGAAGAAATTATCAAAACCGATGATAAAATCATCCTTCCCCTCCGCCAGAATCTGTCTCACCAACTCGTTCCCTGTCATACCGGTCGCTCCGCTGATCACATATATTCTACCCATAGGCAGCCTCCTTCTGAAAAAGAAACGAGCGTTTTTCCCACGCTCATTTCATACTACATTCATGGGTCCACTTAACAGCCCCCTTAATTCTTTTGGAAGCACATTTAAAATCGCAACTCGATTCTTTCCCTCAAGGTAGTATTCATTGAGTTTACTCTTATCATATCTTCGAATTCTATCGTCTTTTGTAGAAGATTCAAGCAAATCCGTAAAGTATCTCTCCCAACTGAAATACACCCCACTATCTATGTACTCCTCAGGATGCGCAAGAATATCATCTAAATTCCTGATATCGACCACTCCCGACCGAAGTATAACCCATTCAAAAGATTCAGGAAAATACATCCCAAGGTTTGATCTTCGCTTCGCTACTGCCATAACCTTCGCAACATAAGCCCCAAAAGCTGCCCCATCAGCTATAACCATTACGGGCTTATTCTTTGATATTTTCTCAAGTTGCATAGCAATACTCGCATTTCCCTCGGAACTGATACACTCCACGTCATCATTAAGACTCTGATAGAACTGATACCCTGATTTCTTATCTTCCACCAAAAGAACAACCTTCTCAGTACAGTTCATAACCTGTTCCGGAAAAAGTGGATAAAACTCATGGTAAACCTTTTCCGGGAAATGATACTTACCTGTCGTCCTGATACCATATATCTCATTAATGCTGTATGGAATATAATTCAGGGGCTGTCTGGTAATGATGACATAGTAATTAGATGAATTCCGTATTGCCTCTGCAAACTCCGTTGTGAATATAAAATAATAATCCTCATCAAAAAAAATGATACTGTCCCTATATGCATCCAAAACAGTCTTCCACAAACCGGCATCTCCGGAAAAAGCAACGCATGGGACATCCGATGTCACCATTATCCCGGCCTCCTGCCCGTATCTACCGTATGTCTGTATCAGATCAACTAATGTTGTTTTCCCCGTGGCACTGTCACCCTGGACAACAGTAACATTCCTCTTTATCTCAAACTCATATTTAAGCCTCTCGGCTTCAATAATCACTCTGTGCTTGCCTTTCATAGTCTACGCCTCATCTATAATTATACGTACCTTATAGCGACCTGTGTATACTCATCCATATCTGAAATCACTTTGTCCTCGTTTACAATCCGGATTTCAAAAGACTCACATCCATCAAACGGCATAAAATATCGAAGGTTTACTTCGACATCCTGCTTCTCACCAATCTTCAATAACCACTTGGCACAGTTCTCTCCACAGCTGGTCGCATTAAACACAAGCTCCGGCTTTTCATAGATTGAAATCAGCGTTTGTACTCCTCCGGACAATCTTTCCGGCGGAATCGGCCCCAATACATCACTCTGTATCAGTTCTCCACCTACATACTTTGATTTATCTACATCTTTAAGCATCTCCTGCACAAACTCATCCTCAAACCATTCAGGCCGATAATTAAACCTAAACCAAGACGGCCCATGCATCACGTTTTCCATATCTCCAAAGTATAATGATAACACTGTTCAGCTATTCTCCTTCCAAATCAAACAATAAGGATTTCTGTCTTCTCATTATGTCACATTCTTGATGAATAGTCAAATCACCTATTCCAATAACAGATTGCCTTATTGAGTTTTCTATCCATACCGCAACTCCAATCCCTTCACATACCCTGCAATCTTCTCCGCATCCCGACACCACAAAACATGCCACAGATGCGGAAACATCTCACCAGCCTTCCCGGCCTCCGATTCCTTCATAAAAATAAACCGACTCATATAACTCTGATTTTTCTCCAAAACCGGCGCCACATCCTCGGCACTCCCCGTGATCACATTCACGATATCCATCGGCAGACGATTGATCGCCGCAAATCCCCCCGTCGTCTCATTCTCGTATCCGGTCAGGTTCACATTGAGCAGAAGCTGGCAGTTCGCAGGCGTAGTCTCCCGGAGAAAATCAGACAT
>JAFYBS010000099.1 GCA_017540125.1 Eubacterium sp. | reverse complement strand
TTGGTATAGGCATGACCGTGTCGGCCGTTCCGGGACGGATAAACGCAGTCGAAAAAATCCACTCCGCGTTCGATCGCTTCCAGCATGTTCGCCGGTGTACCGACGCCCATCAGATAGACAGGTTTATCCTGCGGAAGGTGTGGGATCGTCACATCCAGGATGTGATACATCTCTTCGTGCGTTTCACCGACAGCCAGTCCGCCCAACGCATATCCATCCAGATCCATCTCCGCGATTTCCTCCGCGTTCTCAATCCGGACGTCCTCAAGGATTCCTCCCTGGTTGATCCCGAAGAGCAGCTGCTCTCTGTTGATCGTATCCGGCAGGCTGTTCAAACGGTCTATCTCCGCTTTGCAACGACGAAGCCAGCGTGTCGTCCTCGCTACCGACTGCTCGATATAGGATCGCTCTGCCACACTGGACGGACATTCATCGAAGGCCATGGCAATCGTGCTTCCCAGATTCGACTGGATCTGCATACTCTCCTCCGGCCCCATAAAAATCTTATGCCCGTCGATATGTGAGCGAAACTCCACGCCCTCTTCCCGGATCTTTCGCATTTCCGCCAGGGAAAAAACCTGAAATCCTCCGGAATCTGTCAAAATCGGACGATTCCAGTTCATGAACTTCTGCAAACCACCGAGTTCCTTCACCACCTCATCCCCGGGCCTCAGATGCAGATGATACGTGTTGCAAAGCTCCACCTGCGTCCCGATCCCTTCAAGATCGATGGAGGACACGGCTCCCTTGATGGCAGCTGCGGTTCCCACATTCATAAAGACAGGAGTTTCAATCACTCCGTGAACCGTCTCCATCGTCGCGCTCTTCGCTCGTCCGTCTATAGAAATGATCCTGTAATTCACTCAGTTTCTCCCGCAACACTGCTTGTATTTCTTCCCGGATCCGCAGGGACAGGGATCGTTCCTTCCGATCTTCCGGTCTTCCTTCCGGATCGTGCCGGATGCTTTCTGCTCTTTGTAAAGCTCTTTCCGGCGTTCCTCCGTCAGGAGCGGTTCCCACTGCTCGAGACTGTAGAGCCAGTCCGCACCGCAATCTACCATATTTTTGTAGAGGAGTTCCAGGTCCATATCCAGGGAGACCTCCGTATCCTCTTCCATTTCCTCGATGGGATTGGGGGTTTTCAGACTGTCATTGATGCCGTCCAGAAATCCCACCATCATCGACAGCGGAACGTCGTATTTTTCAGCCAGCTCCTTCACCGTACCGCTGACCACCTCGTCCGGATTGGCCAGGAGCTGTTCATAAATCCCCTTTTCCAGTAAAAAATACTTCTCCCAGAACTTCTGTCCGTCCTTGGTTGTCTGCATCTCTTCACTATAGGCGTAATCACGCCAGTCATCCAATAAAGCCATAATTCTTTAACCATCCTCCGTTTTTTTGAAAAATTCACCGATTGGTCGCTGAATCCCTCAGCAGTTCTTTATATACTAACATACCCGATTTCAAAAATCAACTGAAATATCTCTTGCAGACAAGCTCATTTTGTGATAGAATACACCCGTATGGGAGTTATACTTCACCACAAAAGGGATTGGAGGACCGCAGGATATGGAAGACATGGGATTGTATATTGGAATCGGTGTGGCGATTCTCATTGTGATACTCGCTGTGATCGTGGTTGCCACTGTTGCCGGTTCGATCATAGGAGGAGCAATTAATGACACACTGGACGAGGATTGATCATCCGACTCTGAACCTACTATACTAAAGATAAAGAAGCATACGGAACGCATCGTTCCGTATGCTTCTTTTTTAGTAATTTTCGGAACAGAAACCGGATTCCATTCGGCCGGGCAACATGTCAGATCACTTACCCTCGTATGTGACCACGGCCTCCACATTATAATCCGACAGCTTCTCTCTCCCGTTCAATCCGGCCAGCTCAATCAGAAATACCGTTTTCACAACCTCGCCACCCAGTTTCTCCACCAGATCGATGGCTGCTTTGATCGTTCCTCCGGTCGCGATCAGATCATCGACGATCACCACCTTCTGACCTTTTTTGATGGCATCCGTATGCATCTCCAGAGTCGCTTTCCCGTACTCCAGCTCGTACTCCTGCTCGATGGTATCACAGGGAAGCTTTCCTTTCTTTCGAACCAGTACAAACGGTTTGTTCAACTCATAGGCGATGGGCGCACCGAAGATAAATCCCCGGGATTCCGCTCCGACGACGACATCGAACTCCACATCGTCCAGAAGTGCCAGCAGCTCATCGATAGCCAGTTTAAAACCATCTGCGTCCTGTAAAACCGTTGATATATCTCGAAAAATAATTCCTTCTTCCGGAAAATCCGGAATACTTCTGATGTAATCCTCTACTTTTTTCATCCTAATCTCCTAACCTCCTTACATAAACGGGTTTTCTGTCGGATACGGGAAGCTCTTCGGACGATTGTAATCCAGATCCTCTACCGGCACACCGGCATACTTGAACACCTCAAAAAGCAGCTTGCCGTAGTGACCGAAAGCCACGGCTCCGTGATGCGGATAATTCTTCCCGACCAGAACATGACGATAGAAACGTTCCATCTCCCGGATAGCGAACACCCCGATGCCTCCGAAGGATCTCGTAGCCACCGGCAAAACCTCACCTTCTGCCACATAGGCTCGAAGCAGCCCGTCCGCCGTACTTTGCAACCGATAGAAGGTGATATCACCGGGGGCGATGTCTCCCTCCAACGTACCGTTCGTCACCTCCTCAGGAAGCGAGCGCGCCATGATCTTCTGGTTTCGCATCTCACAGGAGGACATTTTTGATGAACAGGTGTTACCACAGTGGAAGCCCATAAAGGTATCGGAAAACTGATAATCATACTTACCCTTGATGGACTCCTGATACATATCCTTCGGTACGGAGTTGTTGATATCCAGCAGTGTAACCACATCGTCGCTGACACAGGTTCCGATGTATTCCGACAGCGCACCGTAGATATCCACCTCACAGCTCACCGGGATTCCGCGTCCCGTTAACCGGCTGTTGACATAGCAGGGAACAAACCCGAACTGGGTCTGGAACGCCGGCCAGCATTTTCCGGCGATGGCCACGTATTTCCGATAGCCGCGATGCTCCTCGATCCAGTCAAGAAGTGTCAGCTCATACTGAGCCAGCTTTGTGAGAATCTCCGGCTTTTTGTTACCGACTCCCAGCTCCTTCTCCATATCCGCCACAACCTCGGAAATCCTTTTGTCATCCGCATGCTTGTGAAAGGACTCGAACAGATCCAGCTCCGAGTTTTCCTCAATCTCCACTCCCAGGTTATACAACTGCTTGATGGGAGCGTTGCAGGCCAGAAAATTCTGCGGTCTCGGCCCGAAGGTGATGAGCTTCAGTTCGGAAAGCCCCAGTATCGCTCTGGCAATCGGAAGGAAGGTATGGATCTCATCCGCGAGGTCCTCCGCATCTCCCACCGGATTCTCCGGGATATATGCTTTGGTGTTTCTCAGGCGAAGATTGTAGCTGGCATTCAACAGTCCGCAGTATGCATCACCGCGACCGTCCAGCAGGGAATCCTGCGTTTCCTCCGCCGCCGCGATAAACATCTTCGGTCCGTCAAAATGCTTTGCCAGCAGCGTTTCCGAGATCTCCGGCCCGAAGTTTCCGAGATAGACACAAAGCGCGTTACAACCGGCTTTTTGGATGTCCTCCAGGGCCTGCACCATGTGAATCTCACTCTCCACGATACAGATCGGGCACTCATAGATGTCGGAAGCATCATACTTTCCGGTGTACGCTTTGATCAATGCCTTTCTCCGATCTACGGACAGCGCCTCCGGAAAACAATCGCGGCTTACTGCCACGATCCCCAGCTTCACCTCAGGAATGTTTGTCATGTTCATGTAAAAATCCTCCTTTCAGTCTAGGATATAATTCACGGAAAACCGAATAGCGCTCCTGATAGCGCTCTACCAATTCCGGCTCCGGTTCTTCCGTCGTCTCCACACGCACAATAGCCTCCGCTGCCTCCTCCACGGAAGCATATGCCCCGCAGGCTACCATAGCCAGCATCGCTCCACCCAATCCCGGTCCTTCCTCACAGGCCGGTACGTCGATGGACAAGTCCAGAACATTTGCCACGATCCGGCGCCACAGCGGACTCTTCGCTCCGCCGCCGCAGATCATGGATCGCTCCATCGTCACCCCTGTACTCTTCGCCGCTTCGTACATATCCTTCACGCCGAAGGCCACTCCCTCCAGCACCGCCTGGGTCATATCCGCCCGGGTGGTATCCATGGACATACCGATGAAAGCACCTCTCGCATGAGGGTCGTTCCACGGACTTCGCTCTCCCATCAGATAAGGCAGGAAAAATACCGAATTCTCGCCCAACTTCCGGATTGCCTGCTGTTCCGCCGGATAATCCGACACGCCGAGAATATCCTCCATCCACCATTTATTACAGGAAGCCGCCGAAAGCATGCATCCCATGAGATGATAGCGCCCGTCCGCATGATCAAACGCATGAAGCGCGTTGTTCTCATCCACCCGGAACTCATCCGAAGTAAGAAAAATAGTCCCGCTGGTGCCCAGTGAGATGTTGCACCTGCCCGGCCCCACCGTTCCGGTCCCTACCGCCGCTGCCGCATTATCTCCGGCACCCGCCGCCAGGATCACCGAATCGGAGAATCCCAGTTCCTTCGCAATCTCCGGACGTATCGTCCCTACCTTTTCAAAGCTGTCGAACAACTTCGGCAATTGTTCTTCTTTTATATCACACAGGGCCAGCATATCCTCTGACCACACCTTGTGCTCCACATCCAGCAGAAGCATCCCGGACGCATCCGAGTAATCTGTGGAAAAAGCGCCGGATAACCGATACACCAGATAATCCTTCGGTAACATAATCTTATGAATTCGATCAAAATTCTCCGGTTCCTGCTTTTTCATCCACAGGATCTTCGGGGCTGTGAAACCGGCAAACGCGATATTTCCCGTATACTGCGAGATTTTGTCCCGTCCGATGGTTTCGTTCAGATAGGCAACCTCCTCCACGGTACGACCGTCGTTCCATAGGATCGCCGGCCGGATCACCTGATCCCGGTCGTCCAGTGCCACCAAACCATGCATCTGTCCGCCGACTCCGATCCCGGCCACCTCACTGCCGGCCACCTCCGCAGTCAGTTCCTTCAATCCGGCCATGGTCTGTGTAAACCAGTCCTCCGGACTCTGTTCACTCCAGCCCGGTTTCGGGAACGTAAGAGGATATTCCCTCGACACAATCCTTTTGATCTCTCCCGTCTCATCCATCAACAGAAGCTTCACTGCCGATGTCCCGAGATCCACTCCGATATAATACATTTATACCTCCGTATCATAGAAAAATACAATCACGTCACCCTTCCGAATCGTATACCTGCTGCATCCGACTCCCGGCAGAGTGCCGTTTACACTGTATTTCCAACCGCTCTCCGAACCACAGTCAAACTCATACAGATTCCCGATCCCGCTGATATAGTAGGTTTCGTAGATTGGTGTGTATCGGGAATCCAGCAGGATCCCCAGCTCCTCACAGATATCCTTCAGCGCCTCGTAAACCGTCTCTCCCTTCACATAGTCTCTCGTTCCGGTGAAAAACACACCGTTCTCCGGGATGACCTCCTCCAGTCCGTCTCTCCACAGCTCCGGTCGATCCAGAATCCGGCGGCACTCGATGGTAAACCGATAGACCGGCTTCTCCGTCGGTTTCGGTGTAGGAGACTCCGTTTCCTCCGATACCGCAGTGTTTTCCGGTGCTGACGAATCCGATGATCCCTCTGACCCGGCCTGCCGATCGGACGCCTCCGTCTCACGGGGTTTTAATTTTTCGGTCGGATCCTTTTTCGAGGATGACCTCTTCGCTTTCGACGAAGCATCCTCCCCGGCTCCTTTCGCAGACTCATCACCGGACCGGGAACTCACCGTCTCCGATTCTTCCGCATCCGAAACATCCGTCGAACTCACCGTTTCCGGTTCTTCCGTCCTCGAAACATCCGATGATACCGCCGGACCCGTGACGGCCACGACGTCCTCTACCTGCCCGAATCGTTGTTCCTTCACGGACATCCGGCTGATACCGATTCCAATCAATACCGCGAGGACGATCCCCCAGGCAACGAGGACTATAATCTTAGTATTTTTCTTCATCTCTCCACACTATTCTTTCTGTTGTCCCACGATGAATCCATCATACCATATCCATCCGAAAAGCACAAGAAAAAGTCAAATTAATCATCCATGCCGAGTCCTCCCGTCTTCCCAAGATTGCAGCAGGCTCTTGCAATCTTCATGATTCTGTGCTATAATCACGTCATATCGTCCGGAAATCGGGCAAAAAAAACAAAGCAAAGGAGAAATCGAAATGAAGAAAAAGATTCTGGCCGTCCTGATGGCCATGCTGATGATGATCGGTCTGCTGCCGGCGGAACCCGCGCAGGCCGCAGCCGTAAAGCTAAACAAGACAAGCCTGACCCTCACGGTCGGAGATACTTTTCAGCTGAAGGTAACCGGAAAAACGAAAAAGGTGATTTACAACACGGATCAGTCGAAGGTGATCAGTATCGGCAAGACTTCCGGGTTGATCAAAGCGAAAAATCCGGGAAAGGCAAATGCTGTTGTTACCGTTAAACGGGCCGGAAAGAAAGATACCGTACTGAAATGTAAGGTAATCGTCAATGAGAAGGCACCGACACTCGGTCAGTACTGGTCCGATGACTCACCGACAGCACAGGAAATTCGCGACTATGTAGCGAAAGTAACGAATCCGAAAGATACGGAAAACTTCATCCCCGTTGAGGACCGGATCGCGGTCTTCGATATGGACGGAACACTGACCTGCGAGACATTTTTCACCTACTACGATACCATGATGTTCATCGAATTCTGTCTGGTGGATCATCCGGAGCGGGTGTCCGAAGATCTGAAACAGGTGGCACGGAGCATCGCACCGGGCTATGTAGCCGATGAGTCACTGGCCAGAAACTTCGCCAAAGCCTATGCCGGTATGACACCGCAGGAGCTCTATGATTACGCGTTGTCCTTCGGAAAGAAGTCCCCGGTAAGCTTCACGGGCATGCGTTACTGCGACGGCTATTTCCTGCCGATGCTGGAGATCGTAAAGTATCTGTCGGAGAATGATTTCACGATCTATGTATCAAGCGGAACCGAGCGAACAACCACCCGGGCCATCCTCGCTCAGTCCCCGCTGGGACAGTACATATCGCCCGAACATGTGATGGGTACCCAGTTCGAGGTAAAACTGAAAGGGCACGAAACCGTCTCTTCCGATATGGATGTTAAGTACAATGCGGGAGATCAGCTGGTGTATACCGGTGGATTTGTCCAGAAAAACCTGAACTCGAGTAAAGTAATCGTAATCGAACGTGAAATCGGAAAGAAACCGGTTCTCTGCTTCGGAAACTCCGGTTCGGACTCCAGTATGATGGCATATACCATCGACCAGAACAAATACCCTGCGGAGTCCTTCATGCTGATTGCGGATGATAATGTCCGTGACTGGCCGAATCAGGATTTCGCGGAAAAAAGTGCCGAGTTCGGAGCAATGGGATTCCACTGTATTTCCACGAAAAATGAGTTCAAGCAGATGTATATCGACGGTGTGGAAAAAGGCGCTTCCCAAACAGCACCCGTCGCACCGGCCGCATAAGCGGACGTTACAGAAAACGCTTTGACCGGTGATTCCAATCAAATCAACAAAAATCTCCGGCAGGATCGAATTCCTGCCGGAGATTTTATTCTTTCGGTTTTATCCTACCATCCCAGCTCCAACAGCCAGTTGTTCAGCGCACGGTCTCTCTCCTTCTCGGTCATCTCCTTGTCCTTCGGGCTCACATACTCACCTCGGATGTTTCCATCCACGAGATAAAGCACACGGGAGCAACGGGCTGCCACTTTGGCGTCATGAGTGACCATCATCACGGTAGTACCCTCCTCGTTCAGCTTTACCAGCTCATCCATAACCTCGTTCGAGGAGGTCCGGTTCAGCGCGCCGGTGGGCTCGTCAGCGAAGATCACACGGGGATGATTGATCATGGAACGGCAGATGCAGGCCCGCTGCAGCTGGCCGCCGGACACCTCGTTGATGTCGTTGTCCGCCACCTCGATGATACCGAGTTTTCGCATCAGTTCCTCTCCGTCTTTGTATTTTTCCGACTTCGTACGGGAATCCTTCTTGCTCTGTACCGCCGGCAGTGCGATGTTGTCCAGGATGGTGAGATTTTTCATCATATACATCTGCTGAAAGATAAATCCCATCTTGTCCAGACGAAGGCCCGCCAGTTTTTTGTCCTTCATCTTTGTGATATCTTCCCCCTCGAACTTCACTTCACCGCTGGTCGCTTTGTCCATCCCCGAGATGGCGTACAGCAGGGTTGACTTTCCGGATCCGGACGGGCCCATGATCGCCACCATCTCTCCGTCCTCCACCTCGAAGTTCACGTTCTTCAGCACGTTGTTCTGCCGCTTATTCACAACATAGGTCTTGCAAACATCCTTCACTTCCAAAATCTTATTCTCACTCATCGCTGATTCCCTCCATTATTATTCTATTATTCAATATTCGCCGTATCTCTCGCCGTAATCTTCCTCGTATACAACGCAGTGATCATCGCCACTACAACGGTTACCACCAGCACTGCTCCGGGATACATGAAAAATGTCTTCGCCACATCTATCTTATACGTTACATCGCTCTTCCCGACCATCGAGAAGATCGGTCCACCGAAAAGCATCGTCATCGGGATCGACAGCGCCGCTGACAACACCGCCACCACGATGCCGACGATCACGAAGCGCCAGGTGTGCCACCGCACCACCGCGCCGTCCGAAAAGCCGATGGCCTTCAATGTCGCAATCTGCGTCACCTCTCCGGCGATCAGCGTCCGCTCTGTCAGGATCGTCACCAGCAGGATCACTACCATCGTGATCGCCAGCAGCAGATAAGCGAGCGCTTCCATCATCGGTGCCACCTTCATGCAGTCCACACAGTACTCTTCGGCATTCATCACCTCATCGGAGTCGAAGATCTCACCCACCTTGTCCTTCCTCGACTCGATGGTCTCCGCATCCGGGTTGTCATCAAACTTGATCTGGATTCCCATCGCGGAGGAATAATGCTGGATATCCACCGGCGCGTCCTTATGGAGGCGGATCAGCTCACCCATGTTGTTCATGGTCTCGTACATCTGGGTAACCATGCACTCTTTGTCTCCGTCCGTAAAATGTACCGTGATGGTATCACCGATTCCGACATCGAGGAACTTCCCGACCGACGGCGTGATCGCGATCTCGTCCGGCGCGGACGGCACTGTCCCCTCCGTGTAGGAATACTCGTCCATCTCGGTTCCGAGTCCGCACTGGAAGGTATAGCTGTAATCCTTTCCCTTCACGGTGATGGGGTATTTGTACTGAAGCTCCATACAGATCTTACCGGGGATACCGGCATCCGCAAGCTCCTTCTCGTATTCCTTCAGCCTGTCCTCGATGCCCTCCACGCCACCGGCTCCCAGCAGCTTCATCGCTTTGTCCACATCCATGACATACAGATCACTCACCGTCCCGAAGCTGTCCGCAAAGGCATCCGACCGCATGGTCGAGGCCACATTTACCATCATCAGCACCAGCACCGTACACAGTAAAAATGTCAGTATGATGGTGAAAAACCGCTTCGGTGCGCTGATGACATCGTTCAGCGCCAGATACCCGCCGGGTTTCAGATGTGTCTTCCTCAGGTGGTATTTATTTTTCTTCTTGAACCGCTCGCCGCTCTGTCCGGAACGGATGGCGTCCAGCGGAGTATACTTATTCACCCGTCTCGTAAACAGGAACCCGAACAGCACACAGATCAGGACGATGCAGACCGAACCGATGATATTCCAGAAAAGATCATCCGTATTTTTCAACATGATACCCTTCGCACTTTCCTTCAGAAGGAAGTTGCCGAATGGGATGCTCAATCCCCAGCCGATCGCCGATCCGATCAGCGCCATCGCCAGATACTTGACGATATACAACGAACGGATGCGGATATTTTTGATACCGATCGCCTTCATCACGCCGATCTCGCGAAACTCCTCTTCGATGGAGAATCGGATGGAAAACCGCAGGATCACCAGCGATACGATGATCAGACAGGCACTCATGATCAGCATCACGATCGCCAGGATCATATCCATCAGATAAGAGGTCTTGATCAGGTTTTTGTCACCGTCGAAGGCGACGTTACTTGTGTTGGTCAGAGCCGACTTGATTGCCTTCGTGTCATCCGTATCGATGTAGCAGGCCTGTCCCATGTAGGAATTCCGGATCACCTGCTTCTCGAGGAGCTTTTTATAGTCATTTTCACAGATGATGAAACGACGGTTGCCGACGATGGCACCTCCCAGGAAACCGTCCTTGCAGATCCCGACAATCTTCTCCGGGAACTCCACACCCTCGTGGGAGATCCGGATGGTATCTCCGACCTTGAGCCCCGAATCCGTCAGGAATCCGTGAGAGACATAGCACTCACCCTCCTTCGGCTCTGTGATGAGATTGTTATCCCCGTCGTAGAAGTTCAGCGCTGTGCGGGCTCCCGACATGATCAGGTTCGCACCGGAGGTGGACTCGTAGTCGATATCCGAACCGTCCTCGTGCTTGATATTTTTCTGGGAACAGTAGACGGTTTCCTCGATGCGGTAGTCCTTGACCTCGGGTGTGTTTTCCAGCATATTGTCCAGCGCGCCCATCGCGTGGGCACCCATCGTCAGGATATTGAAATCCCCGACGCCGGCCTCATCCAGGTAGTTGTCCAGGCCGTTTGTCACTGCCACAATGTTGTTCAGGCCGCTGGCCATAAACATCGACGCGATGACGATGAAGAGAAAGAGGATCGTATTCATCGTTTTTTTTCTCTTCAGATCTCGTTTCAGCATTCGTAAAAGCATAATCGACATCCCTTCCGGAGCATCTGTAATACTCCTTGTCCGGCGGATTTAACCGCCTCTTTTCATCTTCTGGGGATAGGATAGCATTTCAATTCTTAAACAATCTTTAAGTTTGATAAACAGTGGCTTTCTTCCCTGGCATCATTTTGACACGTAAACTGTTTACAATAGGAGTGTTTGTGATAACTCTGATTCTGAATGGAGGAACAATGAAAAAAATCATCTGCGGAACCGGTATTTTTCTCGTACTGCTTACGGTATTTCTGATTTTTGTTTTTACGCAGAAAGAAAGCCTGAGTTCCGGTTCCACGCCGGACAGCAACGCACAGACAGAAAAGACCGCGTCTGTTTCTGTCACAGCCGGCCGTCCCACCCCGGCCGCATCGGGCTCATCGGCCGATGTCCATGATCCGGTCATAAAGGATCACAAACCACCGGTTATTAAGGGGATACTGAAAAAAGAAAGCATCGTGAATACGCTCCCCATCCTGACGGTTTACTCGGACAAAAAAGACAATTTCGACTATACGCAGCTCATACGGGTCAAAGATAAGCGTGATAAACATCCGCAGATAACAGTAGACACATCCAGAGTCAACTTCCGGCAGACCGGTCGTTACCGGGTATACTTCATCGCGAAGGATGCCGCGGGCAACACCGCCAGAAGCTGGTCCTACATTCAGGTCATCGTCCCGGGCGATCTGGAGTCCTACGAAGATCAGATCCTGGCTGAGATCACTCAGGAATCCGATTCGAAAGCGAGAAAAATCCGTGCGATCTACCGGTACCTCATAACCCACATCAGTTATACCAGCGACGGAAACCACGGGTATTGGTATGACGTAGCCACCGAAAGTCTTCTGTTCGGAACCGGAGACTGCTACGCTTACTATGCGGCAGCACATGCCCTTCTGTCACGGGCCGGGATCACCGATCTCATGGTGAAGCGGTATCCCTGCAAGCCGGGCATGAACCACTGGTGGAATCTGATTCACATAAAGAATAAATGGTATCACTTTGAATGCATGCCTCATGACGAAACCAACGCTGTTCTGTGCCTGGTCACCACGAGGCAGCTGCAGAGCTCCTTCCCCGGTTATTTCCGGTTTGACTGGAGGCTCTATCCCAGAATTTCAAGAATTGAATTCAGTTCTTTGACGAAGAAACATACGACCTGATCCGGTCACGGATGTTCCGGATCAGATTTTTGTAATACAGAGAAATGTCTTTGGAATGATACGCCTGTGTTCCGTAGAGTTCCGTCTTGGAACTGGACAAAAACTTCGTATGGGTGATCACCACCCCTCTCTTGGTATCTACCTGCGCATCCCCCCAATTCTTCCGGATACTGTATTTCCTCGTTCCCGGATCGTATACGCGGGATCCCAGATTCTCCGAAGCCGGCGCATAAGTCTCATCCCGTTTCCAATTGATGGGATTGATCGCGATGGATCCCTTCGGCACCACGAAATTCCGCTGCCCTTTGTTTCCCTTTCCTTCCGTATTCCAGGACACCACCACTCCGGTATCCCTGGCTCTCTCCGCAAACTTGATGTGCGGATACCTTTTCAAATCCTCTTTTGTCACGGAAAAACCGATGACATAGGCAGCCACCATACGCTCATAGTACTCCGGATGGCGCTTCATATAATCTTCGAGAATGATCAATGTCATCATCGCGCCCTGCGAATGTCCTGCCACGATAAACGGCCTTCCTTTATTATAGTGTTCAAAATAATAATCCAGCGCATCAAAAATATCCTTTTTCTGCTCATATCGCTGAAAATGGATCGGATCCTCGCCTGCCTCCCCGAAATACTCATGCATGTTTGTCTGACGGTAGTAGGGCATATATATATTGGTCATGTCCTCAAAGATCGAGCGTTGGTAGCGATAGTATCTCTTCGCGTTCTTCCGGTGGGACGAATCGTCCATCGGTGCCAGAACCGGTGCGTTCTTCGCCGGATTGTCATACTGCGTCGAATA
>JAFYBS010000098.1 GCA_017540125.1 Eubacterium sp. | reverse complement strand
TCATCCAAGGCTCACAATGTCAAGTCCATCGATACCTGCGGTGCCGAGGTCCAGAAGGGAAATCCGCCCACGGAACGAAAGATCCAGAGACTGTTCCGTCGCGGTGAAGTAGCACATATTATAAAAAAATGTAACGATTTCGGAGCCGGCGGGGTATCGGTTGCGATCGGAGAGCTGGCACCGGGATTGACGGTAGATTTGGATAAGGTTCCGAAAAAATACGCCGGTCTGGATGGTACAGAGTTGGCGATTTCCGAGTCTCAGGAGCGTATGGCGGTAGTGGTTGATCCGAAGGATGCGGATGCGATGCTGGCGTTTGCCGGAGAGGAGAATCTGGAAGCGGTCTGTGTAGCGACTGTAACCGAGGAGCCGAGACTGGTGTTGAAGTGGCGGGGAAAGGAAATTGTCAACATCTCCCGTGCCTTCTTGGATACCAACGGTGCTCATCAGGAAACGGAGGTTATCGTCGGCACTCCGTCAAAAGCAGATAATTATCTGACAACTAACAGCGTGAAAGAAGGCTTTAAAGACTCGTTTTTAAGCCGTTTGTCAGATTTGAATACGTGCTCCAAAAAAGGATTGGTGGAGATGTTCGACAGCTCGATCGGTGCCGCTACGGTGCAGATGCCCTATGGAGGAAAGTACCAGCTGACCCCGATCCAGACTATGATCGCGAAGCTTCCGGTGGAAAACGGATCCTCGGATGTGGTGACGATGATGAGCTACGGAATGGATCCGTATCTCATGAGCTGGAGCCCTTATCATGGAGCTCAGTACGCTGTACTGGAATCCGTGGCCAAGATTGTGGCGGCCGGAGGAGACATCCGGAAAATACGATTTACGTTCCAGGAATACTTTAAACGGATGACTTCGGATCCAAAACGGTGGGGTGAACCGATGTCGGCCCTGTTGGGAGCTTATGATGCCCAGATGAAACTGGGACTTCCTTCCATCGGTGGAAAGGACTCCATGTCCGGTACCTTCAATGACATCGATGTTCCGCCGACACTCTGCTCCTTTGCAGTGGATGTGGCGAAGCTGTCGGATGTGGTTACCGACGAGCTGAAGGCTCCGGGACACCGTCTGGTGAAGTTTGGAATTGAGAAAGACTCGTATGATCTTCCTATTTTCGAGAAGATTATGTCACAATATGAGAAGATTACATCACTTATCAGGCAAGGGATCATAAAATCAGCATATGCTTTGGACGGTGAAGGAATCGCGGCGGCGTTGGCGAAGATGGCGTTTGGTAACAAGCTGGGCGTGAAATTCTGCAAGCATAAAGAACTGTCGTATTATTTTTCCAGAAACTACGGCGAGATTGTGGCCGAGGTAGCGGAGGAGGATTTGTCGAAGCTGGATGCGGCCGGAATCATATATGACCGCTTGGGAAGGGTATTGGATGAACCGGGATTCGAGTACCGCGATGAGAAGGTAACGCTCGAGGAAGCTCTCGATGCCTGGACCGGCACATTGGAGAAGGTGTTCCCGACAAAATCCGGAGCTACGGGACCGGCGCTTCGGGATGAGGTGTATGATATCGCCGCCAAAGGCGGGGAGGTCTATGTCTGCCGGCACAAGGTGGCGAGACCGAAGGTGTTTATCCCCGTGTTCCCGGGTACGAACTGTGAATACGATACACAGGAGGCGTTCCGTAGGGCGGGGGCCGATACCGAAACCATCGTCTTCAAAAATATGACCGGTGACGATATCCGTGACAGTGTCGAGGCTTTCAGAAATGCGATCGATCAGTCGCAGATCGTGATGTTCTCGGGCGGGTTCTCGGCCGGTGACGAGCCGGACGGATCGGCGAAGTTTATCACATCGGTCTTCCGGAACGAGGTGATCGCGGAGGCGGTGCATCGTCTGTTGGATGAGAGAGACGGACTGATTCTGGGGATCTGTAACGGATTCCAGGCCCTGATCAAGCTGGGGCTGGTTCCCCACGGAAAGATCACGACGCAGAAGGAGGATTCGCCGACACTGACGAGAAACTCCATCGGTCGTCATGTTTCCAAGTCGGTGTATACAAAAGTGGTTACGAACAAGTCCCCATGGCTTCAGAAAGCAAGGCTGGGTGGGGTGTATACGGTACCGGCTTCTCACGGAGAGGGGCGGTTTGTTGCCGATGAGGAATGGATAGCGAAGCTGTATGCTGCCGGGCAGGTGGCAACGCAATATGTCGATGCGAAAGGTCGTCCGACGATGGACGAGGATTTCAACGTGAACGGTTCCTACGGAGGGATCGAGGGAATCACCAGTCCGGATGGACGTGTTCTGGGTAAAATGGTTCATTCGGAACGTATCGGTAAAGGTGTGGCGATCAACCTTTTCGGGGATCAGGATCAGATGATATTTGAAAGCGGCGTGGAGTATTTCAAATGAGTCAAACGATACAATTTATTCTGGCATCCCAGTCTCCCAGGCGTTATGAGCTTCTGCAGAGACTGGGGCTTTCCTTTCAGGTGATCACGTCGGAAGTCTCGGAGGAGGTTTCGACGACGGATCCCGCTATGCTCACCAGCGTCCTGGCCAACCGAAAGGCTATGGCTGTGGCAGAAGGTCTGGTGTGCGAGAAGGGAAATCTATTTATGCGCGAACCTCTGGTTGAGGGGGATATATTTCGGGTCGGACCGGCGGACAAGGCGATCGTGATCGGTGCCGATACTCTGGTCGTAGTGGATGACAAGGTTCTCGGTAAACCGAAATCCGTGGTGGAGGCCAGGAAAATGATGCATATGCTGGCGGGGCGGTCCCATGAGGTGTATACCGGGGTGGCGCTTTTAACACTGCAGGACGGACACCAGGACAGGGGACGAACCTTTCACGAGAAGACGATCGTTCACGTGGGTGAGATGGATGAGATAGAATTGGAGGAGTATATCACCTCGAAGGAGCCTTATGACAAAGCCGGGGGATATGGTGTGCAGGGGGATTTCTGCCGGTATATCACCGGAATAGAGGGGGATTTCTATAATGTTATGGGGTTGCCGTTACATAGGTTGTATCAGGAACTGAAAAAGTTGGGAATTAGATTGTGATTAGCAGTAAGAGTAACCAGAGGATCAAACGGATCCATAAGCTTTTAAATAAAGGGAAATCCCGTAGGGAAGAGCGCTGCTTCGTGGTGGAGGGGATTAAGGTTGTGAGAGAGGCGCTCCGACAGGGACTGGCGGAAGAGATATATGTTTCGGAGGAGTTTCAGGTTGAAGATGGGATTCCGGTGACGGATACGATTTCCGCGAGTGTCTTTCGGGAGATCAGTGATACCGTGACACCGCAGGGTGTTATGGCCGTGGTGAGGATGCCGGAGTATGACAGTGAGGATATTTTTCTGAGGGATCGATGTCGGCTTCTGTGCCTGGAGGGGGTGCGTGATCCCGGGAATGTGGGGACGATGATACGCACAGCGGAAGCGGCCGGGATGGATGCCGTGTTGCTGTCGGCGGACTGTGCGGATGTGTTTCAGCCGAAGGTGGTGCGGTCCACTATGGGAGCGATCCTGAGGGTGCCCTGTTTGATTGCGGACATGCTTTCCGGCATGAGGTCGTCCGGGGGAGCAGGGTGCGACATTTCTGACCATACGGGAAAACATGAGAAGGTCGGAGATGTTCGAGGTTCTGATTTCCCTGAGGTGATGGAGGCACTGCAGGCGAAAGGCTTTACCCTGTATGCAGCCCATCTGCAGGGAGCGGTGGACTACCGGGAACCGTCGTATGAGGGACGGATCGGAATCCTGATCGGGAACGAGGCGAAGGGGCTCAGTGATGAGGTGACAGCGCTCAGTGATGTGCGTGTGAAAATCCCGATGCAGGGAGAAGTGGAGTCCCTAAACGCGGCTGTGTCGGCGGCACTGTTGATGTACGAAACAATATAAAATAGCAACAAAAAAACACGGAGGAATGGTCCGTGTTTTTTTGGAGTTATTTACGAATTATTTCTTTTTATTTTTGCCTTTGACCTTGTTGATAACTCGGTTGCCGAATTTCTGGTTGGCCACCTTGAGCTCTCCTTTTGTCTTTTTTAATTCCTGACGGAGAACGGCGTTTTCATCGTCTAGTTTTTTCATGATACGGAAACAGATATCCATATAGTCCTTCGGGGTGAATTTCGTGATTTCCTTGTCCTCGAAAGTCGGCTTGCTGTAGAACAGTTTTCCGTCCGGACGATCCATAAAATCGATGGCGGTCTGTGCGTTGGATTCGTTGTACTGTGACATGAACGCTTCGCCCTTTTTTTTCGTAAACAGGGTGTCTACTTTGTACAATCCCTGTTCGCTGTTTTCCTCCGTGATATCGTTCATAAATCTCCGGATGATGTTGTTGGACTGAAGCTCGGGATAGCGGTTGAGACGTCTCTTTACCTCGCAGCAGATGTAGTCCAGACCGGGGTTTCTCTGGATGTCCGGATCCTGGTATTCATCGGTCAGTTCCAGTCCGATATTGATCAGAAAATCCTCGATGATGTTCGGCGGAGTTCCCCGGAACTGACTTCTCTCATACGCGCGAACGATGAGGCTTTCCTTCCCTCCGATGGCATCCGCGATATGGGTGAGCTGCGCGTGATAATCCAGTGGAAAATACTCGTATTTTTTACTGTTGATATACTGGTTAAAAGACATCTGCATATGACGTCTGGGAACCTGTACTTTGTAACGCCAGTATGACTGGATGAAGTCATCCTGACGACGCAGATAAACGATGACTTTCATATCGTGTCCATAGCCTTTGATACGATCGTAAATATTCTTGTAAAAAGAATCGATTTTCCGGCTGACGTGCCATACGGACTCATCGGACAGGATAACATTTTTTCCGGAATCCAGAAGCTTCCGAACGTCGTTATAGAAGTTCTCCCGCATCTCCGTGTATTCGTTATACTTTCCCTGATTCAGGTATTGACCGTAGATGAGGGGGTGAGCGTTTCTCTGCGGAACCGCATCGTCGCCTGTGAGGTCATATTTTTCTTTGAAAAGCGGGTAGGCAAATCCATGAGAATCGAGGACGCTCTGATTCTCGGGGATGGCCAGAAAAGCCTGTATGGCGGATGTTCCTGTTTTCGGTGTGCCGACATGCAGATATAGTGTTGACATAGATTTCGTTCCTCCTATGGGGAAAATAGTATGCGAAATCCGTAAAAATGTCAAGCAATTTATGAGAAAAAATGAAAAAATCGGGAAGAAATCCCGTCAGGGGTTTGACATATCGGCGGATTTATGAGATAATACCATTTTAAAGCAGAAGTTATTTTTTGAAAAAAATAAAGGGAACGGTGAGTGATATGAATCTGAGAGGAAGAGATTTTCTGACATTACGTGATTTTACTCCGGAGGAAATCCGGTATATGCTGAACCATGCCAGAGAGTTGAAAAAAATGAAAAAAGAGGGGATTGTTCACAGGCATCACGAGGGAAAGAACATCGCCCTGATTTTTGAAAAGACCAGTACCAGAACACGGTGTTCTTTTGAAGTGGCGGGGCACGATCTGGGAGTCGGTGTGACGTATCTGGATCCGGCCGGATCACAGATCGGGAAGAAAGAGAGCATCGCCGATACAGCCCGTGTGTTATCCCGGATGTTTGACGGGATTGAGTATCGTGGCTATGGCCAGGAAATCGTGGAGGAACTGGCAAAGTATTCGGATGTTCCGGTCTGGAACGGATTGACGAATGAATATCATCCTACGCAGATGTTGGCGGATATGCTGACCATCGAGGAAGAATTCGGACACATCGACGGAATCCGCCTGACATATATGGGAGATGCCCGTTACAACATGGGAAATTCTCTGATGATCGCTTCGGCAAAAATGGGGATGCATTTTACCGCCTGCACCACGAAGGAGTATTTTCCGGAACCGGAGCTGGTGAAAGCGTGTGTGGAATATGCGAAGGAAAGCGGAGGAACGATCACCCTGACCGAGGATGTGACGGAAGGAACGAAGGACGCCGATGTGCTCTACACGGATGTCTGGGTATCCATGGGTGAACCCGAGGAGGTCTGGAAGGAGAGGATTGATGCACTGTCTCCCTATCAGGTAAATGCCGCTGCTATGAAAAATGCGAAACCTACGGCGATTTTTATGCACTGTCTTCCGGCTTTTCATGACCTGAAAACAACCATCGGAAAACAGGTATATGAGCAGTTCGGATTGTCCGAACTGGAGGTTACGGATGAGGTTTTTGAAGCGCATGCGGAGACGATTTTCCGGGAAGCGGAAAACAGGATGCATACGATCAAGGCAGTGATGGACCTGACATTGTGATAATTTTGAAAAGAGGACTGGTATGATTGAAAACGTAGAAGTGGATATCGAAAATCGACTGGATGACGACTACCGGCAGGACTGGCTGAAGAAGATGGCTTTTGTCAGTGAAGCAACGTCGACAATTGATTCCACGCTTTTTGACAAGTATGAAGTGAAGAGGGGACTTCGTGATCTGGATGGACGGGGTGTCCTCACCGGACTGACAGAAATTTCCGAGATCGTGGCTTATACCGTGGTGGACCGGGAAATGGTCCCCTGCGAGGGTGAGCTGTATTATCAGGGGATCAACATCGAGGAAATCGTGGAAGGATTTCTGACCGAAAAACGATTCGGGTTTGAAGAGGTTGTCTATCTTCTTCTGTTTGGCGAGCTTCCGACGGAGAAAGAGCTGGCCGGATTGAAGGATATGCTGGCCTACTATCGCAGAAGTCTTCCGATGAGTTTCGTCCGTGATATCATCATGAAAGCACCCAGTTCAGATCTGATGAATACGTTGGCCAGGTCCGTCCTGACGCTCTATGCTTACGATGATCAGGCAGACAACACCTCGATAAAAAATGTCCTCCGGCAGTGCCTGGAGTTGATAGCTCTGTTTCCCATGTTTTCTGTATACGGCTATCAGACAACCAAGTATTTTCATGACGGAAAAAGCTTTTTCCTGCATCCGCCGAAGGACGATTATTCGACGGCGGAGAACATTCTTCATATGCTACGACCGGATTCGAAATTCACTCCGCTGGAGGCGAAGATTCTGGATCTGGCACTGGTGCTGCATGCCGAGCACGGTGGTGGTAACAACTCCACCTTTACGGATCATGTGGTGACCTCCTCCGGTACGGACACCTACGCAGCTATCGCCGCTTCGCTGGGCAGCCTGAAGGGCCCCAGACACGGTGGTGCGAACGTCAAGGTATCCCTGATGTTCGAAGATATGAAACACTGGGTGAAGGACTGGGAGGACGAGGAAGAGATCAAGATGTATCTGACAGCCGTGATCAACCATCAGATGTTTGACCATTCGGGGTTGATTTACGGGATGGGACATGCCGTATACTCACTCTCCGATCCGAGAGCACGTACCTTCCGGCGTTTCGTCCAGAAACTGGCGAAAGAGAAGGGGATGGAGAAGGAATTCACCCTGTATAAAAATGTGGAGAGGCTCGCACCGATCGTTATCGGAGAGCAGAGGCATATCTACAAGGGTGTATCCGCCAATGTGGATTTCTACAGTGGACTGGTTTACAGTATGTTGGGGATTCCGCATGAGCTGTATACTCCGCTGTTTGCCATCGCGAGGATCGCGGGATGGAGTGCGCACCGGATTGAAGAGTTGGTGAATGCCGGCCGTATCATCCGTCCGGCGTACAAGGCGGTAGGCCATCATAAATCCTATGTGCCGATGAAGTACCGCGGGACAAATGTGCGCCCCGAGGGGATGGAAAAAGAAGGCTGGACCAATCGGGAGGATGTGAGACGGTGAGTGATGAACAGGTGCTCTGTGCCAGTAGCAGTTATGAGCAAAAATACTATCTGAATCCGAGATTCGCCGACACGCTGCCGAAGCAGGTGAAGGAGGAGTTACAGGCACTGATGGTGCTCTATACGGAGGACATCGGAGGAATCCTGACCCTGTCCTATGACGAAGAAGGTAACCTGTATTTTTCCACCACGGCGAAGGAAAATGATTTCGACTATGATGAGATCGGATCCCAGTTGAAGATCCGTCAGTATCAGGAAAAGTACAGAGAACTTCTGGAAGATTTGGAAGTGTATTATCAATCCTTTTTTCTGTAAAGATAGTGAAAGATATGAAAGCTCGGATAAAAAAAGCAGGAATATATTTACTGGTATTTTTTTGTACGGTATCGGTATGGATGCTTCTTCTGGTGGCAACAGAAGGGATCAGCAAAGACTCCATGAGAGAAAACATGGAAGGATCGGCTGAGCTTCTGTGTGAAAACAGTGTTTTTTTTGATATCATCGAAGGAGTGCAGGCCAGTTGTATTGACAGGTCTGCGGACTCACTTCTTCTCTCTATTTCCTATCAGACCGACAGCGAGAAACCTTTTTCGGCTGCCATGCGGTCTTCGTATTACAACTCGCCGATTGAAAAAGAAAATATCAACCTGAGAGATTCGGTACGGGATGATCTTCCGGCCAATCAGCAATCTCTTCTGTACTGGCACGGTTCAGCCGTGATCGTCAGACTGCTCCATCTGTTCATGGATCTGTCCGGGATCTATATCCTGCTGGCCGTGGTGATGGGGGGATTATTTTTATGGTTAGTTATCCTCCTGTTTCTGCGGAAACGGATTGCGGAAGCCATCAGTCTGATCGTCGCTTTGATCTGTGTAAGTATCTGGTTTGTTCCTTTTTCTCTGGAGTATATATGGATGTTTATTCTGGCACTTGTCGTGTCGATCGTTGCTTTCTGGTTTGCCGTAACCGGGCGATGGCGGTATATGGGT
>JAFYBS010000097.1 GCA_017540125.1 Eubacterium sp. | reverse complement strand
GGCGATGGCGGTATATGGGTGCGGTTTTTCTGATCAGCGGAGTCCTGACAAACTATCTGGATTTTCTGACGACGGAGACGATCACGCTTCTGGTGCCGATCCTCCTGATCCTGTCGACGATCGATGAGGGGGTTGCGAAGAATCTGACAGGGAAGAAGGCCGGGGATGGTGCCGACGGAGTCGGATTTGTCGGACGGGTTCGTTCTGTTTTTGCTTTGAAAATGAGTGTGCTTTGGGGATTTGGATATGTCGGCATGTGGTTGTCCAAATGGCTCATCGCTTCCCTCGTTCTGGGGGAGAATGTGATGCCGTATGTCCCGGGGCACATCTCGGAGCAGCTGGGGACGGCAGATGGCAGTATCTTCGAAGCGGTGTTCCGTAATATCGGATGTCTGTTTCCGCTTGATTACGGTGGGGCGGGAAAGACGATTACGATTATCGTTCTCGCTGTTATCCTTATATTTTGTATCGTGTTCCGGAAGAAAACAATCGATGTACACAAGCTCCTTTTGTATCTGGTCGTGGGGTTGATTCCTTACGTTCGGTATCTGGTTTTGCACAACCATGCAAACCTGAACTATTTCTTTACGTTTCGGGCACAGGTGGCTACGATACTGGCACTGGGGCTGATTGTGCATGAGGTGGTGGACTGGAGTTTTCGGAGGCCGATCGGGAGAACCCGGGAGAAAAAGCAAATAGAAATGTGAGAATAAATGGGATGAAAATCGGTAATTTGAATCTCGAGCCCGGTGCGATCCTCGCGCCTATGGCCGGTGTGACGGATCTCCCTTATCGGCGGATCTGCCGGGAGATGGGAGCGTCTCTGGTCTGCACAGAGATGGTCAGTGCCAAGGGGATTTATTATCAAAACAAGAATACCGGAGAACTGCTCGAAACGTCGGAGGATGAACGACCGGTATCACTGCAGTTGTTCGGTTCGGATCCGGTGATCGTATCGGAGATGGCGAAGAGGATAGAGGAACGGCCCTTCGATATCCTGGATATCAATATGGGATGTCCGGTTCCGAAGGTAGTGAAGAACGGAGAAGGCTCCGCTCTGCTGAAGGATATCCCGCTGGCGGCGAAGGTACTGGAGGCGACGGTGAAGGCTGTCGGCAAACCGGTGACCGTGAAACTGAGAAAAGGGTTTCACGACGGAGATGAGCAGGGACTGGAGCTGGCCCGGGCGGCGGAACAGGTTGGGGTTGCGGCTGTCGCTGTGCACGCACGTACCAGGGATCAGTATTACAGCGGAAAAGCGGACCGGGATTTCATTCGCCGGGTGAAGGAGACGGTGCATATTCCCGTGATCGGAAACGGGGATATTTTAACAGCGGAGGATGCTCTTCGGATGATGGCAGAAACCGGTTGTGACGGCGTGATGGTCGGTCGCGGAGCCAAGGGAAATCCTTGGATCTTCCGACAGATCCGGGAGGCGTTTGCGCAGGTGGAAAGCGAGGGCCACGGATGGACGACGGCAGATGTTGACCGCCTGAAGGAACAGGGACTGCTGTCCTTTG
>JAFYBS010000096.1 GCA_017540125.1 Eubacterium sp. | reverse complement strand
GGAATTCGAACTGACGGCTGCGGACAAAGAAATCGGTGTGGCCAACTGGGTGGGTGACGGTATCGTCAACGTGGACGGTATCGATCACGCAGAATACGGCGAGATTGTTATCTTTGATTGTGGAGTAAAAGGTATGGTACAGGATGTGCGCCGGGATGAGATCGGTGTCATCCTTTTCGGCCGTGACACGGAGATTCACGAGGGGTCACGGGTGGTACGAACCGGCAAGATGGCGGGAATTCCGGTAGGTGACGAGTTCCTGGGTCGTGTTGTTGATGCCCTCGGGGCACCGCTGGACGGCGGGCCGGAGATTGTCACGGAGGAGTACCGGCCGGTAGAGATGAATGCGCCGGGAATTGTAGAGAGAAAGTCGGTAGCGGTTCCCATGGAAACAGGGATTCTTTCCATCGATTCCATGTTCCCCATCGGTCGCGGACAGCGTGAGTTGATCATCGGCGATCGTCAGACAGGGAAAACCTCCATCGCTTTGGACACTATCCTGAATCAGAAGGGGAAGGATACCATCTGTATCTATGTAGCGATCGGGCAGAAGGCGTCCACCGTGGCAAAACTGGTAGGTACCCTGAAAAAGCATGGTGCTCTCGACTATTCCATCGTTGTCAGCGCGACGGCATCGGATCCTGCGCCGTTACAGTATATCGCGCCGTATTCCGGCACGGCTCTGGCGGAGTATTTCATGTATCAGGGGAAGGATGTCCTGATCGTTTACGATGATCTGAGTAAGCATGCGGTGGCTTATCGTGCCATCTCGCTTTTGCTGGAACGTTCAGCGAGGTTGTCACCGGAGGCCGGTGGAGGATCGATCACGGCGCTTCCCATCATCGAGACACAGGCGGGAGATGTGTCGGCCTACATCCCGACCAATGTCATTTCCATCACTGACGGTCAGATTTATCTGGAGTCGCAGCTCTTTTTCTCGGGGCAGAGACCGGCGGTGAATGTCGGCTTGTCGGTGTCCCGTGTCGGTGGCGCGGCACAGCGGAAGGCAATGAAGAAGGCAGCCGGAAGTGTCCGCATCGATTTGGCACAGTACCGTGAGATGGAAGTGTTCACCCAGTTTTCATCGGATCTTGATGACGCGACCAAAAAGCAATTGGATCACGGCCGCTCCCTGATGGAGCTTTTGAAGCAACCCCTGAGTCATGCGTTTACGATGGCAGAGCAGGTCATCATTTTAGTGGGTGCGAACACTTATGTGTTCAGTGATATCCCGCCTGCGGAGATACAGGGATTCCGGGAGGATATGCTGGAGTATTTCCACACCGAGTGCAGCGATATCATCACACAGCTTGAGACTTATATGGATTTGCCGCAGGAGCTTTCCGAGCGGATCGAAGAAGAAGCGATGAAGTTCAGGTTGAAGTATAAGGAGATGAAAGATGCCGAGCACGAAGGAGCTTCAGAATAGAATAGGCAGTATTCGTGATACGATGAAGATCACAAATGCCATGTATATGATCTCGTCCATGAAGCTCCGGAAGGCCAGGAAGCAGTTGGAGAACACGGAGCCTTATTTCGAGGGGCTGAAGGAGGAAATCTCGAATATCCTTTTGCACTTTCCCGATATGGAGGATCACTATTTTGCGAACCTCGAGGAGAAACGGAAGAAGGAGGATCATCGGAAGGGATATATCATCGTCGTCGGTGACAAGGGAATGTGCGGTGCGTATAACCACAACGTGATCAAGGAGGCGCTGAAGGAAATCACGCCGGAGGATCATCTTTTCGTTGTCGGTGAGGTGGGACGACATGAGTTGGCGGCGGCGGGATACTCCGTGGATCCGGAGTTCCTTTTTACAGCTACCAATCCCTCTATGCATCGGGCGCGCGTGATTGCGGAGACGATCATCGATCTGTATAAAAAAGGGGAGTTGGATGAGGTACATATGATCTACACTCAGATGGTCAACACCATGGTTTCCGAGGTGCGACAGGAGCGTTTGCTCCCTTTGAAGACGCATACATTTTTAAAGGAAGAACTGATACAGAAGGCCCTTCATCATCAGGGCGATAAAACCAGGGCACAGGCCGAGCAGGAGGCGGAGGACTGGTATCTGATCTATCCCGATGCGAAAAAAGTGTTGGAGAAGCTGGTTTATAACTATGTGACCGGTTATGTCTACGGTGTGCTGGTGGAAGGGACGGCCAGCGAGGAGAATGCCAGAATGCAGGCAATGCAGGCGGCAACAGATAATGCGAAGGATATGCTGGCGGAGCTGTCGATCCAGTTTAACCGGGCCAGACAGTCGGCCATCACACAGGAGATCACGGAGGTGATCGCGGGAGCAAAGGCTCTTCGCAAGAAAAAATCCAAAGGGCGAAGCAGGTGAGCTCAGATCCTCGGCTCTTCGCAAGAAAAAATCCAAAGGGCGAAGCAGGTGAGCTCAGAGATCCAAGGCGTTGCGCAGAAAAAAAGCAAAAAGGAGACAAACCCGAGCGCAGCCGCCTCGGCTCTTCGCAAGAAGAAAAGAAAAGGGAGATAAACAATGACGGAGTACACAGGAAAAATCATCCAGGTGTCAGGACCGGTGGTGGATGTCGAGTTTGCTGACGGGCATTTGCCGGCGATTCGTTCCGCGCTGTCCGTAGAAGTGGGAGACGGAACGCGAGTGATGGAAGTGGCACAGCACATCGGACATGATGTAGTGCGCTGTATCATGCTGGCGGCCAGCGAGGGGCTGCATCGGGATATGAACGTTATTTCGCATGATGAAGGGATTACAGTACCGGTTGGTTCGGCGACTCTGGGGCGATTGTTCAACGTACTGGGACAACCCATTGACAATGGTGATCCTGTGCAGAGTAATGAAAAATGGTCCATCCATCGGGAACCGCCGACATTTGAAGAGCAGAGCCCGGTGGTGGAGATCCTGGAGACCGGAATCAAGGTCATCGATCTGCTGGCACCCTATGCCAAGGGCGGAAAGATCGGACTTTTCGGCGGTGCCGGAGTAGGAAAGACGGTGCTGATCCAGGAGCTGATCCACAACATTGCCACGGAGAGCGGAGGGTACTCCATCTTCACCGGTGTCGGCGAGCGTTCCCGTGAAGGAAACGATCTCTGGACAGAGATGAAGGAATCCGGCGTCCTCGAGAAGACGGCGCTGGTCTTCGGCCAGATGAACGAGCCGCCGGGAGCCCGTATGCGCGTGGCGGAGACAGGACTTACCATGGCGGAATACTTCCGGGATGTGGAGAACCGGGACGTCCTGCTGTTTATCGATAATATCTTCCGTTTTATCCAGGCCGGCTCAGAGGTTTCGGCGTTGCTGGGACGTATGCCTTCGGCGGTAGGGTATCAGCCGACCCTGTCCAATGATCTTGGTGAGTTACAGGAGAGGATCGCCTCCACGAAAAAAGGATCGGTCACCTCGGTGCAGGCAGTCTATGTGCCCGCGGATGACTTTACGGATCCGGCACCGGCGACTACTTTTTCGCATCTGGATGCTACCACGGTTTTGTCCCGAAAAATCGCTGAACAGGGAATCTATCCGGCGGTGGATCCGCTGGAATCCTCATCGCGAATCTTGGAAGCGGATGTCATCGGCGAGGAGCATTATCTGGTTGCCAGACGTGTGCAGGAGGTTCTCCAAAAATACAAAGAGCTCCAGGATATCATCGCCATCCTCGGAATGGAGGAGCTTTCGGACGAGGATAAGCTGACGGTATATCGTGCCAGAAAACTGCAGCGTTTTCTGTCTCAGCCGTTCCATGTGGCGGAGAACTTTACCGGCGTTCCGGGAGTGTTCGTTCCTCTGTCAGAGACGCTTCGCGGTTTTCGGATGATTTTGGACGGTGAGATGGATGATTTGCCGGAGAACGCATTTTTCAACGTGGGAACGATTGACGAT
>JAFYBS010000095.1 GCA_017540125.1 Eubacterium sp. | reverse complement strand
CGAGATGGCATCCATGGTGGTTTCTTTGGACGTCGTATCATCGAAAAGCGCGATCATCATCGTCGCGTGATCGGTGAACAGCGCGTTTCTCAGTTCCTCCGGAAGCATCTCGATCGGTACCGTGATATCCAGCGCATCATCGTACCACAGAACCTCTTTTACATGTTCCACTTCCTCAATCTTGTACTTCAGCTTCTGAACATCCTTGTTCTCCATGTCCTCAACAATGATCATGGAAAACGCGCCCATCCCGAACTCGTCCACCATGACATCCTGCCCGTATACCGTCTCCAGGGTATTCGGAAGGTAACTGAGAACATCGTAATTGATCTTTGTAGAGATGTAACCGATCCCTGCCGGGATCAGCAGAATTACTGCGATCACAATGATCAATGCCCGATGCTTCGCAATAAATCTACCATATTTTACGCCCACGACTCTCTCCTCCTCAATATTTTGTGTTGTGTAATAAAAAACGACCGCTGGTCACTTTTTGTGATACGGCTAGTGTATCATAAAAATGACCAGCGGTCAAGTCTTTTTTTCTTAATTTAATTCAGATGCCAGATGTCTCTGTTGTATTCTTCGATCGTCCGATCCGAGGAGAAAAATCCTGCCATGGCGATATTCATCAACATTTTACTGGCCCATGCCCTACGGTTCTCATAATCCGCATAAGCCTTCTCTCTTGCGTGACAATAGCTGTCAAAATCCGGGAATGTCATAAACCAGTCCTTACTGAGTAACTCATTATAGAGACGCCCCAGATACTTCTTGTCCCCGATCTTCAGCATCCGTTTACATACGATGAAATCAACACACTCCTTCAGCACCGGATTCTTCTCATAATAATCCAGCGATCGGTAATCCCCTCTGGCATACCGGTCAATCACCGTCTGCGAGTCCTCTCCGAAGATGTAGATGTTATCATCTCCCACCAGCTCGTGGATCTCGACATTGGCGCCGTCCTCGGTTCCCAGGGTCACAGCTCCGTTCAACATGAACTTCATGTTTCCCGTACCGGACGCCTCCTGGCTTGCCAGTGAGATCTGCTCAGAGATATCGCACGCGGGGATCACCCGTTCCGCCAATGTCACGTTGTAATTCTCCAGCATGATCACCTGCAGATACGGTCTGACTTCCTTATCCTTCTCGATCAGCTTCTGGAGACACAGGATCAAATGGATGATGTCCTTGGCGATCGTGTAAGCAGGTGCCGCTTTGGCACCGAAGATCACCGTGATTTTCCGCTGAGGCTGCTTCCCTCTTTTGATCTCCAGATACTTACGAATGACATACAAACAGTTCAGCTGCTGACGCTTGTACTCATGCAGCCTTTTTACCTGAATATCAAAGATCGAACCCGGATCGACATCCAGGCGCATCGCATGTCTCAAATAGTACACAAGCTCCAGCTTCTTTTTGCGCTTGATCTCCAGGATCTTCTTCAGGGTACGATCCTCGTTGATGTGCGATTTCAGCTTTTCCAGCTCGGTGGGATCCTTTTTATATCCGGTCCCGATCACCTCGTCCAAAAGATGGGTCAGCGGCCGATTGCACTCCATCAGCCAGCGACGGAACGTGATTCCGTTGGTTTTGTTGTTGAATTTTTCCGGATAGATTTCATAAAAATCTTTGAGCTCGCTCGTTTTCAGGATCTCCGTATGCAGAGCCGCCACGCCGTTGATGCTGTGGCCGTAGTGCATATCCATCTTCGCCATATGGATCCGGTTTTCTTCATCGATGATAGCCAGTTCATTTTTATCAAATTTGTTTTTAACATCGTCATCCAGCCGACGAATGATCGGAATCAGCTGGGGCGCCACCTTTTTCACAAACTTGACCGGCCATTTTTCCAAAGCCTCCGCAAGGATCGTGTGGTTCGTGTACGCGCAGATATCGGTGACGATTTTCGTCGCCTCCTCCCATTCGATCCCCTCGGCCGTAAGCAAACGGATCAGCTCCGGGATCACCATGGACGGATGCGTGTCATTGATCTGGATCGCCACATAATCCGCGAGGTCGTGCAGGTTGGACCCCCGCTCCTTCGCCTCGTCCAGGATCAGCTGCGCTCCCGCGCTGACCATGAAGTACTGCTGATACACCCTCAGAAGCCTTCCGGCATCATCGCTGTCATCCGGATAGAGAAACAGCGTCAGGTTTTTGCGGACATTGGCTTTATCGAAGGAGATTCCCTTCTCGATGATGGTCGGATCCGTCGAATCCAGGTCGAACAGGTGCAGACGGTTCGTCCGGTTCTCATAACCGGTAATCAGAATGTCATACATCACGGCACTCACGGTAAACCCGCCGAAATGAACCGGAAACTTCTTCACGCTTCGGCCAAGCACCGAGCGCTTCTCCCGCCATGCGTTCGGGTATTCCATCTGACGGTTGCGCTTAAACTTCTGATAAAAAAGACCTTCGTGGTAACAGATCCCCACGCCGTCCCCCGGAAGCCCCAAGGTCGCGATCGAATCGAGAAAGCAGGCAGCCAACCGTCCCAAGCCTCCGTTCCCCAGGGAAGGCTCCGGCTCACGCTCCAGGATACTCGCCAGACTCTTTCCTTTGATGCGCAATTCTTTGCGCACCTCATTCCAGAGTCCCAGGTTGATCAGGTTGTTCCCGATCAGTCGACCGATGAGAAACTCTGCCGAGATATAGTAGAGCTTCTTTTTCTCCTCAGAGGGAGGGACCTCTTTTTTCTTCGCCTCTCTCTTCACGAGATGGAGAAGCGCGATGTAGATCTCCTCGTCCGAACACCGGTTGATATCGCGTCTGTACAGCTTCTGACAGATTTCACTGACCATTATTATCCTCCTATAAATAAAGTAAACAAGTTAACCTCAATTTTACAACATGACACCCCTTATGTCAACCCATCCCATCCTCTCATACGCTTTCTCAAAAAGCCTATGACGGACTCCATTCACTCATCTCCTTCTGTACATGCTCCATTTCAGCCCGAAAATCGCGGGCAGAGAGCAGATGGGCACCGGCTCCGCGGATGATGATCTGCTCCAGGCCGTCATTTGTCACCACCGTCACATGATACCGTTCCGCCTTCTCAACCGAAAACTTCTCGATAAACTGATCCGCCGTCTCCGCTGTTTTCGTATAGACCACATGGATATTGTGATAATCAAACATCTCGGTGGGATGTCCGGCCACACGATAGGCATCAAATACCAGGATCACTTCCCCGCCGTGATACCCCTGGTAATTGCACAGGATATCCTGAAGCTTTCCTCTCGCCTGCTCCATATCCGATCCGGCCAGCTCTGCCAGCTCACTCCAGGCATGGATGACATTGTATCCGTCCACCAGCAAAAACTCTCCCAGTTTTTCCTTCTGTCTGCGCGGCTTCGCCTGCCCGGAGGGCTTGGAGGCGCGACGCACCGTCTTCTCCTTCGCCCGTCGCAGTGATTTTCTGGGTGCCCGTCGATTGGCCATTCCCGCCTGATCCAGGATGGAATCGATCTCCTCGGTTCCCAGCGCCTCATCCATCTTCCTTATATACTCCGGTTCCGCTCCCGTCTCCGGGGGCTCTCCACCCTCTCCGTCGTCCTCTTCAGGATGCCATCCGGTCTGAATATGTGCCATATCGGACACCTCATTCCACTGCACATAGTAACCGGCGCCATGTGCACAAAAGACAGAGCCGGTAGGATTCTCTCCATCCGCCTCCGGATCATATCCGGCGGCATCGATAACCTCCTGTTCATCGTGACATGTTAAGTAACCTTTTAACTCGAGCGACAGTGTTCCCCGCCCCCCGGAATAGGCTGCCAGCTCCGCCGCATAGTTCTGCATCGTTGAAACAGGTGCCACACCCGCCAAAACTGACATCCCGCTTTCTCTAAGTTCTACTTCTGTCTCAAGGGCAATTTCTCCATGCCTTCTTTCGATGTCCGTCATCGCTCTTCCGATCTGCTCCTGAGGTACCGTCATGCGAAAAGAATAGTACGGTTCCAGCACCTGACACGATGCCTGCATCAATCCCTGACGGATTGCCCGGTAGGTCGCCTGACGAAAGTCCCCGCCCTCCGTATGCTTCAGATGAGCCCGTCCGCCGATCACAGTTATCTTAACATCCGTCAATGGTGCACCGATCCGGACACCCGGATGCTCTCTCTCCAAAATATGGGTGAGGATCAGGCGTTGCCAGTTCAGATCCAGCTCATCCGTACTCACTGACGTACCCACGACAATCCCGCTTCCCGGTACCCCCGGCTCGATGGAAAGATGTACCTCGGCATAATGCCGAAGCGGTTCGTAATGCCCGATTCCCTCCACCGCCTTCGTAACGGTCTCCTTGTATCGGATCTGAGGTTGACCGAAGCCGATATCGACTCCGTAGCGATCCAGCACGAGGTCATGGAGGATCTCGGTCTGAACCTCTCCCATCACCTGGGCATGGATCTCATCTTCCTCCCTGTCAGCCGCCGAAACCCACCGGATATGCAGCTCCGGCTGTTCCTCCTCCAGTTCCCGCAGTTTCGGCAGCAACGTCACCGGAGCCACGTCCTCCGGCAGGATCAGCCGGTAGTTCAACACCGGTTCGATCAGCGGTTCCGGCAAGTCCGGCTCCTCTCCCAGCCCCTGGCCCGGAAAGGTCTCTCTCAGTCCCGTTAAGGCACACACCATCCCCGGTCCCGCCTCCGTCAGTAACTCGAAGGAATCCCCGGAATACCGCCGTATCTGATCCACCTTTTCCGTGATTTCTTTCGAGGCATCATCCTCCGTATCCATCGCAGCTCCGGGACCGGTATTCTTTGTTCGCAGACTACTGCACATCGTTATCATCTGTTTAGGCTTTAAACAACCGCTTAACACGCGTATATGCGTTATCCTTGTACCTTTTGCATCTCTGCTGATTTTGTATACACGGGCAGCGAAGTTTTGTGCAGATAACTCCTCCTCAAAAAAAGTATCCGAGGCATAGGTGATTAATCCCTGATATAACTCCTCGATGCCCTCATTTTTCAACGCCGAACCGAAAAAGCAGGGAAAGATTTTCCGCTCCCGAATCAGGCGCCTCACTTCCTGCAGTGAAACCCCTCCCGTCTCAAGATACTCCTCCATCACCGTTTCATCGGTCACGGCGATATCCTCCGCCGTGTCTCCCGACAGGGATATCTCATCATCGGCACCCGTATTAATGGCATCGCCTCCCGTCCCGCGCGAAACCGTCGGAGTACCGGAAAAATCGATACATCCATCCGAAAGGCTACTCCGCAATTCTCTCATCAAAGAATCCCTCATCCGGGTGCCGGCTCCCTCCGCCTCCGTTCCCAGCTGATCCATCTTGTTAACAAACAGGAACACCGGTACCCCGTATTCCTCCAGGAGATGCCAGAGCGTCCGGGTATGCCCCTGCACCCCGTCCGTTCCGCTGATCACGAGAACCGCGTAATCCAGCACATCCAGCACCCTTTCCGTCTCCGGAGCGAAATCCACATGTCCCGGCGTATCCAGAAGCGTAAAATCAGGCAAAACCGCCTGCTTGGCAAAAATCGTAATCCCTCTCTCCTTCTCGAGCACTTCCGTATCCAGGAACGCGTCCCCATGATCGACGCGCCCCATCCCCCTCAGAACACCGCCTGCGTACAGGAGCCCCTCGGACAACGTCGTCTTTCCCGCGTCCACATGGGCCATTATCCCAATCGTCAGTCTCTCGCTCATCGATTTTTCTCCCTCAATCCTTCTCCTGCGTTTACCGGACCGCACCCAGCCTGCTTCTGTTCTATCCTACCACACATTTTCGAACTCTGCAAACAAATCTGCCCGCAAAGAACGATCTTGAAATTTTTCACTTGTATTTTTTTAAATTCGGAGTATAATTTCTCATATAGTTTCCATATACAGAAAAATGGAACCAACGAATCTGTAAAATGAGCAAGGAGAGGGGTCATGGGATTTTTCAGCAGATTTCAGCCGCAGGAGCACCACGGTCTGGAGATCATCATCGTCGGATGCGGTACGGTCGGCGCCACACTGGTGGAGCGCCTGTCGAACGAAGGACACGACATCACCATCATCGACAAGGACCGTGAACGTGTAAACGAGATCGCCAACTACTACGATGTGATGGGTATCGTCGGAAACGGCGCCCGTTACGGTATTCTGATGGATGCCGGAATACAGCAGGCCGATGTATTCATCGCCGTCGCCGAGGACGACGAGCTGAACCTCCTGTGCTGTTCCATCGCAAGCAAAGTCAGCAACTGCGCTACCTTCGCGAGAGTCCACACCCCCGACTACAACTCCGAAGTACGATACTTTCAGGAAAAACTCGGTCTCACGATGATCATCAACCCCGAGCTTTCGACCGCCATGGAGACCGCCCGTCTCCTCTATCAGCCGAACGCCCTGGAGGTCAACCCCTTCTATCACGGACGGGCCGAGATGGTAAAATTCGAGGTCTATGAGGACAACACCCTTGTAGGAAAGACCATCGCCGAAATCGGTGCCGAGCTCCCCCACGAACTGCTGATCTGCGTGATCGAGCGTCAGGGCGAAGTCATCATCCCGGGTGGAAATGACCACATCGAGGTCGGTGATCAGGTTTCCTTCGTCGCCTCCAGAGAGCACGTCCGGGACTTCTTCGAGCACATCGGTTTCGACTCCCGCCAGGTGGCAGACTGCATGATCATCGGAGGCGGAACCTCCGGATATTTCCTCGCCAACCAGCTCATCGACATGGGCATCGAGGTAAAGATCATCGAACAAAACCGTGCCCGCTGCGAAGAACTGAGCATCCTTCTGCCGAAAGCCATCATCATCAACGGTGACGGCACCTCCGAGGAACTCCTCCACGAGGAGAATCTGCAGCACATCGAAAGCTTCATCCCCCTGACCGGGATCGACGAGGAAAATATCCTTCTCTCGCTGCATGCCTCCCAGGTCAATGACGATGTCAAAGTCGTAACCAAAATCGACCGCGTCAACTACAAAGACGTCATCCGCGGTATGGATCTCGGCTCCGTGATCTATCCGCGCTACATCATAGCCGAAGCCATTCTGTCCTACGTCCGGGGCATGATGAACTCCCAGGGCAGCAACGTCGAAACCCTGTACCACATGTTCAACGACCGGGTGGAAGCCGTCGAGTTTACGATCACGGAAGAATCGCCGATCACCGAATTCCATCTCAAGGACCTTGCTTTACGGAAAAATGTTCTGATCGCCACTATCGAGCGAAAAGGAAAGCTCATCTTCCCTTCCGGCAAGGACCGCATCCATGTGGGGGATTCCGTGATGATCGTAACCACAAACCTGGGCTACGACAATATCAATCAGGTGTTGGCATAGGGGGTAGAGGAATACCATGAACCATTCGATTATCATTTATATACTCGGGTACATACTTCGAATCGAAGGCGCACTGCTCATGCTCCCCGTCGTCATCGATCTGATCCACGGCGAGGGTGTATGGCCGGTTTACCTGATCTGCGGAGCAGCCACCTTTCTCATCGGAATGCTCCTCACACTCCGAAAACCCAAAAGCAACGTTTTCTATCTCAAGGAAGGCTGTGTATCCACGGCCCTTTCTTGGATTGCGTTAAGTATCTTCGGAGGACTCCCCTTCATCTTAACGGGCGAGATCCCCAATTTTATCAACGCCACCTTCGAGGTCGTCTCCGGACTGACCACCACAGGGGCCAGCATTCTGACCGATATTGAATCCCTCTCCCACGCTTCGATCTTCTGGCGTTCCTTCACCCACTGGATCGGCGGAATGGGAGTACTCGTATTCCTGATGGCGATCCTCCCGATGACCGGAGGTTCCTCCATCCATCTGATGCGGGCGGAATCACCGGGACCGGATGTCGGCAAACTCGCCCCGCACATGCGCGAGACAGCACGCATACTATACCTTATCTACATGGGCTTAACCGCTTCAATGATCATACTACTTCTCTGCACAAAAATGCCTATATTTGACGCCTTCACAATGGCCTTCGGAACCGCCGGTACCGGTGGTTTTGCGGTGCGCAATTCAGGTCTCGCGGACTACACAATCGTTCAACAGAATATCATCACGGTATTCATGATCCTGTTTGGTGTCAACTTTAACGCATTCTACTATATATTATATCGTAAATTTAAAAAAGCGTGGCAGATGGAGGAGGTACGAGCCTATCTCCTGATCATCTTCGGTGCCATCGCTATGATTACCATAAACATATTGAACATGTGCTCCGGATTCTGGGACGCGCTCCAGAAGGCTGCGTTCCAGGTGGGTTCCATCATCACCACGACCGGTTTTTCGAACACGGACTTCGACCAGTGGCCGGCTTTCTCGAAAAACATCCTGGTCATCCTCATGTTCTGCGGTGCCTGCGCCGGTTCCACAGGCGGTGGATTCAAGGTTTCCCGTGTCATCATGCTGATCAAATCCGTCGGGAAGGAAATCACGACCTACATCCATCCCAAAACCATTCGGAAGATCAAGTTCGACGGTTCTCCTCTTCCTCAGGAGACCGTGCGTTCCACGGCCGCATATTTCCTGGCCTATGTCGCTTTGTTTATCCTGTCGGTATTTCTGGTTTCGCTGGACGGCCACGACTTCGAAACCAACTTCACCGGTGTCGCAGCGACCTTTAATAATATCGGCCCGGGCCTGGGCGGCGTCGGACCGACAAGAAACTTTGACTTTTTTTCACCTTTTTCCAAAATCGTAATGATATTCGACATGCTGGCCGGTCGACTGGAGCTGTTCCCGATGCTGATCCTGCTCTATCCGAAAATCTGGATCGAGGACATCACCCATCACCATCATCATGCCCACAACCATAACAACTATCACCATCATCACAAGCAACATCGGATTGACCCGCCTGCCAAATCAAAGAAAAACAAAGGATGACAAACCGTATCAGGTAAACTCCTTGTGGATGACCATCGTCACGCGCGATCCGCGGATTCCCACACGAACATCATCCGCCAACTTGGCTACCACGGATTTCTCCATTTCGTCCCAGGCCTGAACTGCCCCTTCCTCGCTCTCCTTCACTGGAACGACCAGATTCTTCCGATACTCATCCAGAGACCAGATTTGCGACTCCATCGACCGGAATGCGTTCATATCCACCATTCCACCGGCCGAATAAGGCGTCATCTGCGACATAATCACCTCTTGGTTTTCCGTCTCGTCATAAGAAAGCATAAATCCCTCGAAGATATTTCGAATTCTTCCCATCACACCCTTGATCTCGATATTTTTCCCGGATGAGGACATCGCCATCAACTCATCTCTCCGTTTTTTGTTGACCAGCGTCTCGGCTTCTATGCACACATCATAGGCCCCGGCACTTCCCTCAACCCAGAACTCGCCGCGAAAATCCGTAGTAATGCCGGAAATAAGCCCCACCAGCTCCTCCGCCAGCAGAGTCATATGAAGCGCCTGTTTTTTATCCAGGCTCTGCAGCCGGACAAAATCCTCTGTCACCTTGAGAATATCCGGTATTCTCTTATCCTTCGATGTAAGCTCTATTCTTTCCGAAATCATGTACTATGTCCTCCTTTTTTCCGATGCCTATTTCGAAAGCAATTCGTCAGCCAATGCCTCCATCTGGGGGATGTCCGCCGGCTTCATCTTCGATTTGAGCGAAACCGTCGTGTCGCAGATGGTGATATTTTTCATTGCCTCCAGCTTCTCCCGGATCTTCTTCCCGGCCACCGGTGCCCAGCTTCCGTTATCCATGATGGCTGCTTTTTTATTCTGGAAGTTTTTGTGCCCCAGGCGATAAAGGAAGTTCTCCATCGTCGGGAAAAGGCCGCCGTCATAGGTTGCCGATGCCAGCACGATTTTGTCATAACGGAACGCATCCTCAACCGCCTCAGCGATATCCTCCCGTGCCAGATCCGTCACAACCACCTTTTTGGCACCCTTTGCCGTAAAAATCTCCCCGAGCTTCTCAGCCGCCTTCCCCGTGTTTCCGTGTATCGAGGTATATGCGATAAACACGCCGTCATCCTCCGCTTCATAGGAAGACCAGATCTGATACTTATTGATATAGTAGGACAATTCCTCCTGATCCGGAAGAATCGGCCCGTGGAGCGCACAAATCTTATCAATTTCCAGACCGGCTGCCTTTTTCAGCAACGCCTGCGCCTGAGCACCGTACTTACCGACGATATTGAAATAATATCTTCTCGCCTCGCAAGCCCAGTCCTCATCCGTATCCAGCGTACCGAATTTCCCGAAAGCATCAGCCGCAAAAAGGATCTTCTCACTGGATTCATAACTCACCATAACCTCCGGCCAGTGAACCATCGGCGCCATCACAAAGGTCAATGTGTGGCTGCCAAGCTCCAGCGTATCTCCCTCTCCCACACTTTTCACCTGCGCGCTGTAATCCTTATCGGTAAACTGTCCGAGCATCCCGGCCGACTTCGCGCTGGTAACGATCGTGAGCGAAGGAAACTTCTCCATCACAGCCTCGATCGAACCGCTGTGATCCGGCTCCAGATGCTGAACCACCAGATAATCCGGGGTACGTCCGGAAAGCTCGGTCTCCAGATTTTTCAACCACTCCTCCGTCCCCCTCGGATCTACGGTATCCATGATCGCCACCTTCTCATCCAGGATCAGATATGAATTATACGCCATCCCGTTCGGCACGATGTACTGGCTCTCAAAAAGGTCCAGATCATGATCATCCACTCCGATGTAACGAACCGCATCCGAAATCTCAATTTTGCTCATAAGATAAGTCCTCCTTTAATATATTCAGTCCACACGAATCAAAATACAACCATGTCCCGGGATATCCTCCGTCGAACGGATGTTGATCGGCTCGCCTCTCCACAGCTCGATGGCATTCCCGTCCACCTTACTGATAAACGGCTTGGGACAAAACGGCGTCGACGCCGAGGAAATGTTGAAGACAGCCACGTATTCCGCTTCGTCATAACGATCCCTGGCTCTCCACACGATCACGTCGTTATCCCGGTACGCCTCCCGCGAACCGGTAGATACCTCCGTCAGACGCATCACCTGGACGTTGGTCAGGAGCTGCAACGTTTCCTGATCCAGCTTCGTCAGCTCCGAACCGATCATCAGAGGGGACCGGCATAAACTCCACAAAGTCAGCATGGTTTTCTCCTCATCGATGGTGAAGCGCGTCCGCCTCTCCTCTCCGAAGCCCACTCCGATCAATCCGATCGGGAGCATATCACAATCCGGGAAACCCATATCCGACGGCTTTCCCTGCCACAGCTTGCAGACATCGAACATCCCCCGAAGCTGATCCCAATCATCCCAGAAGCTGTCCGTCACACGCCACATCTCAGCGTTCTCCCGGTAAAAATCGCAATTCTCGGGATCGGCCGGTCCGGGTGCCAGACTCAGAACAATCTCCCGCGAGGTCTTATCCAGCGCACGGCGGATCATCTCGATCTCCTCCCTTGCGGAATCCGCATCCATACGACATATATCATCACACTTGATCAGATCAACGCCCCACTCCGCATACAACTCGATCAGGGAATCATAATACTCCTGCGCTCCCGGCTTGGACGGATCTACACCGTACATATCCGGATTCCACTCGCAGATCGAATACGGATCGGCAATCTGGTCAGCCGTAACCTCCGAATTCCACAACTTGCAGTGACTATGTGCCGCCAAACGCGGAATTCCTCGGAAAATATGAATTCCAAATTTAAGTCCTAGCCCATGTACATACGAAGCCAACGGCCCAAAGCCTGCCCCGGCTGCTGCTGACGGAAACTTCTGAACGCAAGGAAATAAGCGGGAATACTCATCCATTTCAACTCTTCCGAACGGCACATATATCTGCCCATCCGGTTGAGGATGATTCGTATATGAATACCACTCGACATCCACCACGACATATTCCCAGCCGAAATCCTTGAGATTCTCGGCCATGAAATCCGCATTTGCCTTCACCTGGTTCTCGGTAACACTGACCCCGTAGCAGTCAAAGCTGTTCCAACCCATCGGCGGTCGAATCATTTCCATGCTTTGTATCCTCCCTTGCTTGGTATCCTCCCTTGAAAAATCCCTTTTATTGTAACATAAAAATGTCCCGGTAGCAAGGATATATATAAAAAAAGAGGCTGCCTTTTTCCATGGCAGCCTCTCAGTCTCTCAGGACAGTCTCACGCCTATCACTCAAAGAGCGGGGTACTGAGATACCGGTCTCCCGTATCCGGGAACACAACGACAATCTTCTTCCCCTTGTTTTCCGGACGTTTCGCCAGCTCCGTCGCAGCCCACAGCGCCGCTCCGGCCGAAATCCCGGTAAACACTCCGTCGGTTCGTACCACTTCACCACCGGTTGCAAACGCATCCTCGTTGGCAACCGCGATGATCTCATCATAGATTTCCGTATTCAGGGTATCCGGAACGAAGCCGGCTCCGATTCCCTGGATTTTGTGAGCTCCGCTTTCTCCTTTGGAGAGAACCGGGGAAGCCGAAGGCTCTACGGCTACGATCTTCACATCCGGCTTTTTCTCGCGCAGATACTTGCCGACTCCGGACAACGTACCACCGGTCCCTACACCGGCAACGAAGATATCCACGTCACCGCCTGTCTGCTCCCAGATCTCCGGTCCGGTTGTCTCATAATGGGCCTGAGGATTCAGCGGATTGACAAACTGTCCGGGAATAAAGCTACCCGGAAGCTCCTTTGCCAATTCATCCGCCTTTGCGATTGCCCCCTTCATACCCTGCGATCCATCAGTCAGAACCAACTCGGCACCATATGCCTTCATCATGTTTCTTCTCTCAACACTCATCGTCTCCGGCATCGTGATGATAATCCGGATCCCAAGCGCCGAAGCGATAGCCGACAAACCGATTCCGGTATTACCACTCGTCGGTTCGATGATTACCGAGTCCTTGTTTATCTTCCCACTCTCATACGCATCGATGAGAATTTTCTTCGCAATTCGATCCTTCACACTGCCCGCCGGATTGAACGCCTCCAGCTTTGCCAGGATCGTCGCCTGCAACGAATTTTTCTCCTCATAGTTTACCAGCTCAAGCAGGGGAGTGTTCCCCACCAGCTCCGTGATGCTTTTTGCGATAGCCATAGTTTTATCCTCCTTTAATTTATATCCATCAACCAACTGCTTTGAACGCTTCTTCAAGGTCCTCGATGATATCATCGATATGCTCTGTTCCGATAGAAAGACGGATTGTGTTTTTGCGAATTCCTACTGCTTCCAACTCCTCATCTGTCATCTGAGAATGTGTAGTGCTGGCCGGATGGATCACCAGAGACTTCACATCCGCCACATTGGCAAGCAACGAGAACACCTCGAGATTATCGATGAAATCCTTTGCCTTCCTCTCATCTCCCTTTATCTCGAAGGTAAAGATCGAACCGCCACCGTTCGGGAAGTATTTTTTATACAACTCCTGCTCTCTCGGATCCTTCGAAACCGACGGATGATGAACCGCCTCTACCTGCGGATGATTGTTGAGATACTGAACCACCTTCAACGCATTCTCCACATGTCTCTCCACCCGGAGGGAAAGAGTTTCCAGTCCCTGCAGGAAGAAAAAGGCATGGAACGGTGACATTGTCGCACCGGTATCTCTCAACAAAATAGCACGGATCTTGGTAACAAAAGCAGCCGGTCCGACCGCCTCAGTAAAGCTGATTCCATGATAACTCGGATTTGGCTTCGTCAGAGAATCAAATCTTCCGCTCGCAGCCCAGTCAAACTTACCGCTGTCGATGATCACACCACCGATCGTCGTTCCGTGTCCTCCGATAAACTTGGTTGCCGAAT
>JAFYBS010000094.1 GCA_017540125.1 Eubacterium sp. | reverse complement strand
GAATTATAAGACTCATAGTAGTCTTTTTCTTTTACACCGTTCTTTCATAGCTCATTTGACACTACCCAAACACCAATTTACTCATGCACCGATATAATGACGCAATTTAATAATAGTATACATTAATACTCATTGTCAATTCCAATTACATCATTTTTCAAAAAATAATGTAATTAAACCAATGGCGGAATCCATAAAAAACGGCGACCCTCGTGCAAACGACGAGGCCGCCTATATGATTGCTTCCAGACACACCGGACATCTCTCTGATGATCCACTGAAAAACCGTCTGTATCCGTCGCTTTGATAAAGCGAAATCCGAAAGTGAATTATGCGATCTTCCAGCTCACGGCTTTCTGCCTTCCGGAAACAAAGCGTTTATAGATTCCATCCTCCTGCATCAATTCTTCGTGCCTGCCCTTCTGCACAATCCGACCATTATCGATCACAACAATCTGATCTGCATTTCTGACCGTCTTCAATCGATGGGCGATCATGATTATTGTCTTTTCCTGAGTCAGGTTATGGATTGCCTCGGTCAGTTCCTTTTCATTTTCCGGATCTACATTCGCCGTAGCCTCGTCAAGAATGATGATAGGAGCATCTTTCATGATGGCGCGTGCAATCGAGATACGTTGCTTTTCACCACCGGAAAGCGTGACTCCCCCCTCCGCAAGTACGGTTTCATAACCATCCGGAAGAGACGAGATGAACTCGTGGCAGCAGGCTTTCTTTGCCGCAGCGATCACTTCATCCATCGATGCCTCCGGGTTCCCGAAACGGATGTTATTTGCGATAGTATCTTCAAACAGATAAACTCGCTGAAAAACGAAGCTGAAGTTTTCCATCAGGGAATCAAAGCTGTAATCCCTCACGTCTTTCCCACCGAGCGTAACCTTCCCCTCCTGTACATCCCAGAATCTCGCTATCAGTGAGGTAACAGTTGTTTTGCCTCCTCCGGACGGACCGACGATAGCCACTGTTGTTTTTTCCTTGATATCCAATGTGACATCATCGATGATCTTCCGGTTCTCGTAGGCGAAACTGACATGATCCAGACGAATATCATGACTACCGGGTTTTATTTCTTCACCATTAATATCCATCTGTTCGATATCCAGAATCTCATTGGCAAGATCGACGCCCTTTCCGATAACCTTCAAAAGTGCCGTGTAAATACCGGCCGAATCAAGAGACTCAAATACCATAAACGAGCAAAGCAGCATCGTGATCAGGTAGGTAAACTCCATGGTTCCCGAAAAATAAAAATACAAAGAGGCACCTGCAATCACAACCCCGGAAAGCTTACAAATCAACATTTGCAATCCTACTGCCGGGATAGCTGTAGTCTCCGCTTTTATATCCGCCTTTCTTTTCCTCTCTACACTGTTCTTTACCCGGGATCCGCTCTGCGCAAATATATTATAATTCCGTATTTCCGATATTCCCTGAATGAACTCCAAAACCACACCGACGATCTCCCGATCCGCCTCAATCTTTTCATCGGCGACACGGGCAATCTTTCGGTTGGTTACTGTATTGATGATTAAAAATACACCGATACACCCCAAGGAAATAAGCCCGATGCGCACATCAAAGGCGAACATCGCTACTGCGATCACCACAGTGGTTATACCTCCCTGGAGAACCATCATGATAGCCCTTGTGGCGATATCACTCATTTGCTCCAGCGTGTTGGTCGTAACTGATGTGATATGCCCGAGACTCGTATCATTGAAATACCCCATAGGCAGATATCTCAGATGCTCACCGATCTCTATACGTTTTAGGCAGCAGGTATCATAACCGGCCTCACATTGCAGCATTTGTGAAAACCGACTAACTATCATTTTTCCAATAGTACAGATAAGCATAAATCCCATCACGGTCAAAAATGCCTGTGTGTCTATACGATTTTCCAGCACAGCCTTGATAGCAAAGAATGCCGCCGGAATCTTCATTGCACCGAAGATAGCATCCAGCACTCCGAGAGCAACTGCCGTGTATAGTTTTTTTCGATTCTTCTGATTGCAAAAATCAAAGAATTTCTTTAGCATTTTAAGCATAAACAGCCTCCCCTCCCAAGTCATCCTTTACCATACTGTGTGCTTCCCACATGGATTTGTAGAGGGCACTTTCCTTCAGTAACTCCTCATGCGTTCCGGACGATTCGAGATTTCCGTCATGGATTACAAAAATCTTATCTGCGTCCCGGATTGTTGAAAGCCGGTGAGCGATCAAAATGAGTGTCCGCCCCTGAACCAGCTTCGCTACGCTTTCCTGAACCACAGCCTCATTCTCAGGATCCGTATAGGCCGTCGCCTCATCCAGGATGATCACCGGTGCATCCTTAAGCATCGCTCTGGCGATACAGATGCGCTGACGCTCCCCGCCGGAGAGGTGACCACCGGCACCGCCGACCTGTGTATCGTATCCTTTTTCCAAACCAAGGATAAACTCGTGACATCCGGTTGCCTTTGCTGCTTCTATCACTTCTTCATCCGTGGCACCGGGACGTCCGAGCCGTATGTTTTCCATAACACTCATATCAAAAAGATAGTTATCCTGTGCGACATAAGCAATCCGGCTCATATAATAATCAAGCGGAAGGCGGCGGATATCCACGCCTCCAAAGGTAATGGATCCGGAATCCACATCCCACAAAGAATCGATCAACCTTGCGATCGTACTCTTTCCGGAGCCGGATGGTCCGACGATGGCATTGACCGTACCGCTTTTTATCTCCATATCGATACCATGGAGCACTTCTTTTTCTTTATAAGTGAAACGAACCTCCTTCAACATAATATCGGAGCCACTCGGTTCCTCCGTGATCTGCTCCGGCCTTTTCATTTCTTTTCGTTCAAGGATCTCCGTTACCTCTCCGAAAATCGTGGTCATCTTGGCCATGTCATCGAAGTAGGAGAAAGCAACGATAAGGGGAGTGACCAGTCCTACCGACAATATAATACAGGTGATGAAGCT
>JAFYBS010000093.1 GCA_017540125.1 Eubacterium sp. | reverse complement strand
GATCACGATTGATCTGGGTAATCATGGAATTCAGCTCGTCAACCTCGGAAACACAGTGTTCCGGCAGGATCAGTACTTCATGAATACTGCTGGGAATGATATAAAAATCCTCTTGGAGTTCTTCCCCGATCCGGACAACGGAATCCTCATAAAGAATTGTCGTAGCTCCGTAGACCGACTGCTCATTCGACAAGAGTAGCATAGGAACATCCAAAGGGTCCTGCTCTATTCGACAGTCCATAAACTCCTCAAGGACATCAACAATCGACTGACAACGGGGCGGAAAAATCTCCGGTGTGTTACGAATCGCCAGGCTCATCAGTTCCTTCACCCCCACACCCCACCGTTCCAGGATTTCATCCGTGATACGGACCGACTCCACGCCTTCCTCGGTGATACGGTATATCACGGTAAAAATAATCGCCAGATTCAAAAAATCAACATGGGGAAGATGAGAAAGATATTGTTCGTTCCACTCCGAAGAAATCAAACGAAAAGTAATGCGATCCCGACAGTACTCCCAGTCCAGTTGACGAGATACATCAATCGGCCGGTTTTTAAGATTTTTACAGAGCTGAACCACAGAATCGGAGATCTCCCCAATGGTCAGCTTTTTCTTCTGGTAATCCTCATAAAAGCGATCCAGATAGATAATGGGTGACAGGTCCTCTTCACCGAACCGGATAACGACACCGATTCTCTCCGTATCGTTGTTATGTACATAGGAATTTCCTTCGATGCCGGCGTTTTCAAACTCCGGCCTTGTCTTCAGGCACTCCTCAACCTGTCTCATAAAATCGTATTTCGACATAAGAACTCCCTTCCTCTGCCAAAATACATCCATGTCGTATCTACATGATATCAGATTCTTACAGGTAATACAAGTGCCGTTCAGACATCAAATTCAGCCATTCAGTCGTAATTGATCATTCTTTTTATCACAGCTCTTCTCTTTTTACTTTCTCGCCGTCACGCCATATCCTTTCCAGATCATAAAACAATCGATCCTCTTTTGAAAAAATATGTACGATGACATCCCCGTAATCCATCAGGATCCAGGTAGAATTCTTATTCCCTTCGATCCTTTTCGAGGTATAGCCGGCTTCGTCCATCCGCTGCTCCACCTGTTCCAGCATCGCGCGGATCTGGTTGGGGTTGTCTCCGTTTGCTATGACCAGATAATCAGCAATTACTGAAATCTCGTCAATCCTTAACACCTCGATATCCTCTCCCAGCTTTTCATCCAGGGCATCGTAAGCAACTGCCGCCATTTTTCCGGAATCCTGACTCATATTTTATCCGCCTTTCCTTCATAATAACTCAATGTTGCAAGGGACGCCTCGTCAATCACGCGCCCGCTCTCCTTTAAGTAAGCTATGGTATTCTCAATCGTATCTATCAATGCTCCGTCCAGATCGTGCATCACAAGCTTCCGTATCTCTTCCAACGGATGAAGTGCTCCCGGGATCACGCGCCCCGGTTCGATATAATCCGCGATATACAGGATTTTTTCCAAAACGGACATATCCGGCTTTCCCACGGTATGAACTCGGATGGCAGACAGTATCTCCTCATCCTTCACACCGTATCGGTTCAAGGCCAGGTAGGCCCCCAATTTTCCGTGAATCAGTGAAGGATTTGCCCGTTCCGTCTCCGTCAGGGCAATTCCGAACCTGTCGCATAGTTCTATCTGTTCCCGGTCGGTATAGTACTTTCCGCAATCGTGGAGAAGCCCGGCCAGTCTGGCGCGGTCAGCCATAGTTTCATCTCCCTCCGAATACAGCTTTCCCAGTTCCTCCGCAGTATTTGCCACTCCGATCGTATGCCGGAAACGCTTGGGCCGCAACGTCGACCGAAGGCACTTCAACAGCACCTTTTCCGAAGGAACCGATTGGTATTGCAACGGTTCTCTTCCGTAAAGCCCGTGAAGACAGATGTATTGCCATACTCTGCCGGACAATCCCTCCGGCTGGTCGGAACAATCGTGAACTGCGATGTCCTTACGCAGCTCCGTAGATGAAATCTTCGCCAGTTTTTCCTTCATATGGATCGGTAAAAATAATCCCGGATACTCTTTTGTCCTTTTTTTACAGAGTTTTTCCAGCTTATTCTCCGGCATGCCGCTCCTCGGTGCCGCCAAAATTGTCGCCAAACGGGATATCTTCTTCGGCTTTCGCCAACGATCGAAGGACTTCAGGGAGTCCCCGCCCAGGATAAAGTACAGTTCATCCTCGGGATGATTCTGCTTCCACGCCTCCAACGTTTCGCAGGTATAGTTGACGCCACCCTTTTTCAACTCATAATCCGAAAAACGATAGGCACCATCCTCCATGCTTTCAATCACAAGTTTCACCATTCGACTGCGATGATCATCGCTGACGAAGCTTTTGTCGGATTTATGAGGCGGTCTCGCTGTCGGCATCCAGAATACCGTATCCAAATGATACTGCTCCCTGGCTGCTCTAGCCATTGCTTTGTGCGCCTTATGTGGCGGATTGAAACTGCCGCCCAGAATTCCGATTCTTGCCATGTTTCGCTTTTTCACCTCATATTTATTTCCGATTTATCGGGAGTCAACGGTCAGGGATAGTATTCAAACTCCCAGCCATAGATCTTGACGGTATCGCCTTCCTGAATTCCCAGTTTCTTCAGCTCATCCTGAATGCCGTTTTCTACGATAAACTTTTGGAAAAACGCAAATCCCTTTTCCGAATCCAGGTTGGTATAACCAAGCATTCTCTCTATCCGCGGTCCCTCCACGAGATAGGTGTTCTCCTCTTCCTCACTGACCGAAACCGTATACGGCTCATCCGAGAAGTCCGGAAGCTTCACCTCATATTCCCGCTCGTAAACAACCGGTTCCTGCGGTGTATCATCCAGCATTTTCCTGACCTGATACAGAAGCTCCTTAACCCCTTCACCGGTAACCGCCGATATCGGGTACACAGGAATCCCCTGTGGCTCAAATTCCTCCTTCAGGAGCGTGAGAACCGTCTCCCGGTCCTCTCCGTAGAGGCAGTCCAGTTTGTTGGCCGCGATGATCTGCGGACGTTCCGCTAAAACAGCATCGTATTCGGAAAGCTCACGGTTGATTGCCCGGATGTCTTCGATCGGATCTCTCCCCTCTGTCGATGCCGCATCCACCACATGAAGGATTACCCGGGTCCTCTCGATATGTCGCAGAAAATCGTGACCGAGCCCGACACCTTCAGCGGCCCCCTCGATCAATCCGGGGATATCTGCCATAACAAATCCACGGCCCCCTTCCAGGTCTACGACACCCAGATTCGGATTCAACGTGGTAAAATGATAGTTGGCAATCTTTGGTTTCGCTGCGCTGACTCGGGATAACAACGTAGATTTCCCGACATTCGGGAATCCCACCAATCCGACATCAGCGATCACCTTCAGTTCCAGGATCACCGTCAGTTCGATTCCGGGTTTGCCGGGTTGTGCATACTTCGGCGCCTGCATGGTCGGTGTGGCAAAGTTCATATTCCCTTTGCCGCCGCGTCCTCCTTTCAGCAGTATCTCACGAGTATTCTCATAGGACATATCCGTGATCACCTGCCCGGTCTCTGCCTCACGGACGATGGTCCCCGGAGGAACTTTCACTACCAGATCATCACCGTCAGCTCCGTGACACCGCCTCTTTCCTCCCGGTTCTCCGTTTGATGCAAAAAACTTCTGTTGATAGCGGAAATCACTGAGTGTATTCAGGCCGGGATCTACCTCAAAAATAAGGTCTCCTCCTTTTCCTCCGTCACCTCCGTCAGGGCCTCCGTTTGCCACGTATTTTTCCCGTCGAAAGCTGACGTGGCCGTCACCGCCGTCACCGGAACGGATCCGGATGGTCACTTTATCCGAAAAGCTCATAGGTCATCCTTTCCAAGGAACTGTTCTGGCAAATAACAGTCCCTAAACGACAAAGGGCTGACAAACAATCTGTTGTCAGCCCACATAATCAATCAATGTCAATCAGTCTTCCTTCGGATATACACTGGCCACTTTTTTATCACGACCTTTTCTTTCAAAACGAAGGATTCCGTCGATCTTGGCATAAAGGGTATCGTCACCGCCTTTTCCGACGTTAACACCCGGATGGATTTTGGTTCCACGCTGACGATACAGGATATTTCCTGCCAGTACAAACTGACCGTCCGCACGTTTCGCGCCAAGTCTCTTGGACTCGGAATCACGACCGTTTTTGGTAGAACCCATTCCTTTTTTATGGGCAAATAACTGAAGATTCATCTTCATCATGGTATCATCCTCACATTCTGCGTCAAAACGCCAAACTTATTTATCGGTTTCATACATCAGGCTTACAAACTCACTTCCGTACTGATCGATCACACCCTGCACCCCGAGCTCAAAGGACCGTAACAACACATCGGCCGCTTCATTCGGACGATGATCAAAACTCGCTTTCAGCATCCCGTCCTCATTCTGCTCGGTAAAAAGCGTCTCTCCCGCGATATACTGTAGTGAATTCACGGTATTGATCGCCAACATCGATATGGCAGAGCATATGATATCTTTTCCGTAGTCATCATACCCGGCATGACCGCTCACCTTGAAAGAACGGATATGATCATCCTTTCTTCCGATCACAACCCGGATCATGCGATGATTTTTTCGATCTTGACCTGAGTGTACGGCTGTCTGTGACCGTTTTTCTTGTGATAACCGGTCTTAGGCTTGTAGCGGTATACGATAACCTTTTTCTCTTTCCCCTCGGTTACTACCTTAGCCTTCACGGAAGCTCCGGATACAGTAGGATCACCAACCTTGATGGTCTTGTCACCGATCATCAAAACCTGATCAAAAGTAACCTCATCACCCTCGTTCAAACCCAGCTTCTCAACGCGGATGACATCGCCTTCCTCAACCTTGTACTGCTTTCCGCCTGTTGCGATAATTGCGTACATACATCAACCCTCCTATCTTTTTGTAATGAGACTCGCCGGCTACGGTGCCCGAAACCTCGGGAACTGACCTCGCCGTGCGGCTTGGAGTGACTCAAAATCACACACTCGAGTAGTATATCATCCGAAACAACGTTTGTCAAGGTGTTTTTTCAGGCATTTTTCTGCTTTTCATTTTCAATATTAATCCTCCCCCCTCCATGTCTCATACAAACTCGCCCTGTTTCTCGCACGCGTGATCTCGACAAGTCCGAGCTTTGTATAATCCACATAAGTCGCCTTGACCGGATCCCGTTTCAGACACTCCCGTAGCTTTGCAATCAATGCATCGATATGCTCCCTGTCCTTCATATCGATGAAATCCACCAGAATAATCCCTGAAAGATTGCGAAGGCGCAGCTGTCTCGCCACTTCCTCCGCCGCTTCGAGATTTATCTTGAAAAATGTGGTCTCGCTCGCCCGTTTTCCGTCGACCGCCTTCGCCGTATTTACGTCGATCACCGTCATCGCCTCGGTTCGGTCGATGATCAGATTCGCACCGCTCTTCAACCAGACTCGTCGTTCCAGGACCTTATTCAGAGTTGTCGACACGGCATACCGCGCATCCGGCGGATAGGACGTGTCCTCATAGAGATTTACCGGTATGTCCGGAAAAAAATGACGCAGTTCCTCGTATACATCCCCGCAGTCCGTCACAATCTGATCGATACGGTCTTTTCGATACCGGTTGATATGCCGGACATAGGAAGCCGGCTCGTGATGCAGACAGGAATGACAGGTTCGCTGCTGTCCGTGTACATAAAGCTGTTTCCATTTGCCGAGAAGCGCATCCAGTTCGTCTGATACCGCCGACTCTCCGGCTTCCGCTGCATTGGTGCGGATCATAACCGCGGTTGCTTCCGTTATGTCTTTAGTCTGCTCTTCCGCCAATTTTCTCAGGCGTTCTGTTGTCGCCGCATCCGTAATCTTTTTCGAAACGTTTACTTCCACAGGTCCGTCGGCTCCAATGGATCCGGATACCATACAAAACCGGCCGACGAGCTCGATATCAGTCGTCAGCAGTGCGTCCTTGGTTCCGGTCGCCGGTTTTTTCACCTGTACGATCATTTCCTGCTCCGCTCTGACCGTCCGCCTCCCACGCTCGTCAAGAGGCAGAAAACCCATCACGCCGGGTTGCAACTCGACAAAGGCCGCGCGGATATTATCCACGACGTTTTGCACATGTCCGACATATATATCCCCGACGCGAAGCTCGTTCTCACGTTCATCCTCCACAAGAGCATCAAAAATGCGCTCGCCGATCATATATACGCAAACCAGCTTACCATCGATTCGGGTTATGATTATCCGCCTCTCAAGATCTTCCATAAACATCTCAGTTTAAAATATTGAACTGAGGCTCTAAACAGCCTCTAGTGCTGCTGACATTAAATACCTGGACCATTTACGCAGGATGTTTTCTCCATCCTGCAAGGCGCCTGAACGCGTCGATGCGGTGGCATCGGCAAGTGAAGGCAACGAAGCAGGTGGAAAAACAGACAAGTAATATGGT
>JAFYBS010000092.1 GCA_017540125.1 Eubacterium sp. | reverse complement strand
TGTTTCCTCCCTTTCTGTTTTGTCTTTATTTTTCTCAATCCTCTCCAATTGCTTCCTCCATCAAAAAATGCTGACCTTGAAAAACATCTGCATCCACTCACGAATCGCATCTGTATCATTCGGATCGATGTCCCGGGCTTTGTACAGGTTATACAGCGTGACATTGTCCCAGTTGATGATCGAAATGACACTGATCAGGATGATGGTGTTGAGAATAATCCCGACAGCGCCGATCGCTACCCCGATGATTCCCATGGTCCGAACAGAGTTTTTTCCATCGACCATGGAGATTATTCCGAATGTCGTTCCTATCACCGCGGGAATCAGTCCCAGGCCGGCCCCCCAGAAAGACAAAATGGAAACTCCGGATAACACCAGCGACGCGATCGCCAGTCCGCGATGTTTGTTCAAAGCCAGCAAACCTTCCCGGCTTAACACCACGGTAACACCTTCTGAATTCACATGTTCCTCCATGCCGAACACTTATCCTCCATTTGATGTAATGAATATCATCATGCCTGCGGATACGACCGCCAGGATCAAGGCAACCGATCCTACCACGATCCCCGCAATCGCCATATCTTTTCCCCGTGTTTTACGTCCGGTCAGTCCGAAAATCCCCAACAAAACCGACCCTACAGCACCCAGCAGTGCAAGATGCCACATACAGCAGCAACACAAGCTTCCGATCGACAGAATCAGTGACAGAATCGCCGGGACGTTGACTGTTTGATTTGTTCTCGCGTTCATCAATCCCGTAACCTCAAAAATCTATACTCTTCCAGACAACCGCTCCGTTTCGGCCGATTTTTACTTTCACCTTGCCCTCTTTCGAACGTTTTGTCTCTGTTTGTAATGTATAACCATTGGCATCGGTGTACATCATCCTCACCACATTCTGGCCGTCCTCCACACCGAGTCGCCAAACATCAATCTCGATCTCACGCTCTTCTCCCTCGACCTGAACGATAACGAAGAACGATTCCCTCCGATCATACCGTCCGTAGGCAACCAGTCCCGGTTCATTCGCCAGATAGATCATCGTTCCCATTTTTAACGCATTATAGTCTCTGTGGATACGGATCATCTCTTTGTAAAACCGGATCAGATCTTTGTCCTCATGATGCCATGGGTAGGTTCTCCGGTTGTCGGGATCCGTCCATCCGCAAACACCGGCTTCGTCACCATAGTACAGGGTAGGTGCCCCTCTCCAGGTCATCTGCATCACGATTGCCTGACGAAAGATATCTTTTTTGATATTCATGTCGGCGCCCTGGGCTCCGTTGAACGCCGTCCTTCCCGAAGTAAAATTCGTTCTGGTCAAAAATCGGGAATGGTCGTGATTGGACAGCTCATTCATCGCTACCTGCAATGCCTGCAGCGGCATACGGGCATTATAATTTGTCATAGCCGCGAAAAAGGCGTTCTGATCCCCCCGAAGCTCCGGTTTGTGAACATCACTGTGCTTGTCCATCCCGGTTAAAAACCAGGTGATCGGCTCCATAAAAGCGTCATAATTCATGACCGAATCCCACTGATCTCCCGCCATCCAAGCCGAAGGGTCTCCGTAATGCTCCGCCAGGATCAGACAATCCGGATTGATTCTTTTCACGGTTGCGCGAAAATCCCGCCAGAACCGGTGGTTAAACTCCTCCGAATGCCCGAGATCAGCCGCCACATCCAGGCGCCAGCCGTCGATATTGTACGGAGGGGCCACCCACTTTGCTGCGATACGAAGGATGTACTGATACAGCTTGTGAGAATCCTCATAGTTCAGCTTCGGCAGCGTATCGTTTCCCCACCAGGCATCGTATGAACCGTTGTTTGGCCAGTCATCTGCCTCATGAAACTTGAAAAATGTATGATAGGGACTTTTTTCACTCTCATAAGCTCCGGGTTCATACCCACCCTTTTTGTAATAAATCTTTTCGCGGTCCAGCCATTTGTTGAAAGACCCGCAGTGATTGAAGACGCCATCCAGGATAACCTTCATGCCTCTTTTGTGAACTTCCTCGACAAACCGGGCGAAATAAGCGTTGCTGGCCTCGAGATTTCTCCTGTCTGCCACCCGCTGGATGTACTTGGAGGCATGCGCGTTGTTGTTGTCCCCTTCTTCCAGCGGTTCTCCGCCATCCTCACAGATGATGGCAAAATGAGGATCCACATAATCATAATCCTGAATATCGTATTTGTGATTGGAAGGAGATACGAAAATCGGATTCAGATAGAGCACTTCAACTCCCAGTTCCTGCAGATAATCCAGTCGTTTCATTACCCCCTGCAGATCTCCTCCGTAGAAGTTCCGAACATCCATGGAGGCCGGGTATTCCCGCCAGTTTTCCACATGGTGTACATGCTCACCGATATAACTGTACTCGCCGTCCACAACATCGTTATCTTTTTCTCCGTTGCAGAACCGGTCCACGAAAATCTGATACATCACGGCTCCCTTCGCCCATTCCGGGGTGTGAAAACCGGGAAGAATAGAAAAATGAAAATACGGATCAAAGCGGTCTACGTCCCCCTGCCGGTTGAAATATACCGTCTGTGATCCCTTAGTGATCTGGTAATAATACACAACCCTGTCCATATCCACATGGAAGGTTGCCTCATAAAAATCGAAATAAGCGGTACTGAGTTCCCCACGCTTTTTCATCGTGTGTGCTTTTCCGTCAGCTACCACCGTTACCGTATCCACATCATCGCGGCCTACACGAAGCCGAACCGTCACCTGAGAAAACGGCTCCGGCTCATCGGGAAACTGATAATTCGGTGAACTGTCCGAAAAAATAGCCATACGGTTGATCGGCGGACGATCGTCTGTTTCCTCTTCCGCCACCTCTCCGGCCCGATCCAGTGCTACCCGTTCTCCCTCATTAAACGGATGAAATTCACGATTGGCCGGTTTCCCGGACTTCTCTATCTCACGCCTTATCGGTGGGAGATACTTGTCATACATAAAACTCCTCCTACCTACTCAAAAAGCGACTCAAACTCCTCTTTTCCGATTCTCTCCTTCTCAATCAGGCGATCGGCAATCCGATGAAGAAGATCCAGGTTCTCCTTCAGGATTCCGGTTGCTTTTTCATAACTTTCATCGATGATACGTTTTACCTCGCGATCGATGATCTCCGAGGTCCCCTCACTGAAATTCTTCGTATGACCGATATCTCTTCCGATGAACACCTCATCATCGGATGTGGAATAATTGACCATTCCCAATTCATCCGAAAAACCGTATTTTGTCACCATGTCTCTGGCCGCCTCGGTGGCCTGCCGGATATCCATGGACGCACCCGTCGTCACATCATCGAAGATCAGGCTTTCCGCAATCCGCCCCCCCAGCGAAACGATAATGTTCTGGAGCATGCGGCCTTTCGTCATATACATCTCATCTCTCTCCGGCAGAGGCATGGTATACCCGCCTGCGCCCTGTCCGGGCGGAATCACGGAAACCGCATAAACATGACCGACATCAGGAAGCACGTGAAAAAGGATTGCGTGTCCGGCTTCATGAAATGCCGTAATCTTTTTGTCTTTATCCGAAATCACACGGCTCTTCTTCTCTGTACCGATTCCGACTTTGATAAACGATTTTTTGATATCCTCATCGTTGATAAACGAACGGTTCTCTCTGGCTGCCCGAATCGCCGACTCATTCATGAGGTTTTCCAGATCCGCTCCGGTAAATCCGGCCGTCGTTCTGGCTACCTCATCGAGATCTACGGTATCACCCAGCGGTTTATTTCTCGCATGAACACGGAGAATTTCCTCACGTCCCCTCACATCCGGAACGCCGACGTAGATTTTGCGGTCAAATCTTCCCGGTCTCAAAATCGCAGGATCCAGGATGTCCACACGGTTTGTGGCCGCCATCACGATAATCCCCTCGTTGACACCGAATCCGTCCATCTCCACGAGCATCTGGTTCAACGTCTGCTCGCGCTCGTCATGGCCTCCGCCCAGTCCGGATCCGCGTCGTCTGGCAACCGCATCGATCTCGTCGATAAAAACGATACAGGGTGAATTCTTCTTCGCCTCGGTAAACAGATCACGTACACGGGAAGCACCCACACCGACAAACATCTCGACAAAATCCGACCCGGATATACTGAAAAACGGTACTCCGGCCTCGCCTGCCACGGACTTCGCCAACAGGGTTTTTCCGGTTCCCGGAGGGCCGACCAGGATGATTCCCTTCGGAATACGGGCTCCCAGCTTGGTATATTTATCCGGAGAAGCCAGGAAATCCACTACCTCCTCCAGCTGTTCCTTCTCCTCAAACAATCCGGCGACATCGGCAAAAGTTTTCTTCTCCTTGTCCTCCGGCGACATCATTCGGGCCCGGCTTTTGCCGAAATTCATCATCGATCCGCCACCACCGGCGCTTCCCGCTCCCTGTCCGGAGAGGAGGCTCAACAGCAAAAGCATCATGATAAACCCGAACACATACGGAAGAATCTGCATGTACCAGGGAGTTCTGTCCACATCCTCGATGGTGATATCGGTAATTCCGGCTGTCTTCAGATCCTGCAGAGCCGTACTCACATCCGGAACATACAGCGTCTGCTCCACATTTCCGGTCATCTCCAATACAAGCCGCCCCGTAGGAACCTCGGAATTCTGCCGAATCAGAGCCGACCGAACCTTTTTATCCTTCAAATCCTGTGTAAACTGTGAATATGTGTATGAATCTCTGTCCATCCTGCCGTTGTACAGGGATGTTCCCACCAGGATCGCGATCACCGCGACCACCAGGATCAAAAACCCGTATCCTTTTGAACTCATTCTGAATTAATCCTCCTTGAACTGCAATTCACCGATGTAGGGAAGATTGCGATATTTTTGCGCATAATCAAGTCCATAACCCACGGCAAAATAATCTTCAATCTCAAAACCGACATACCGGATATCCACGTCCGCCTCACGACGGGCCTTTTTATCCAGAAGGGTACACACCTCAAAACTTGCCGGTTCTCTTTTCATCAGCATATTTTCTACATAGAACAGCGTCCGTCCGCTGTCGATGATATCTTCCACCAGAAGCACATCCTTTCCGGCGATATTCTGGGTCAGGTCCTGATTCAGCGTGATGACGCCCTGACTGGTCATCCCGTCCCCATAGCTGGACAAGCTCATAAAATCGATGGACACGGGCATCGTGAGGTGTTTCGACAGCTCACAGGCAAAATACACCGCTCCCTTCAGCACACAGGCCATGTGAAGCTTCTTCCCCTCGTAGTCACGGTTGATATCCTGCGCCATTTCCCGAATCCGGTTTGTGATAGACTCTTCGTCAATTCTTCTGATTATCGTCTCTTTCATTTTCTATCCTCTGTCCTTTCCAAACGGCTCACCTTCAAAATCCGATCCGTCTTTTCTGTCACACGGTAGGCCGCACTGATCCGGTCCGGCATCGCCCACACGATATGTCCCCCGTCGGCCAGAACCAATTGCTCCGACCGCTCATCGCGGGGTATCTTCCGGTCAATGTAAAACCGACTCAGTTTTTTTTGCCTTCCCGACCCGTCAAGTACAAAAAAATCCCCTTCCTTCGGTCTACGTAATTGTAAACCGTTTTCTATTTTACCATAATCAAAGTATTTCGTATAGTCTTTTTCATGAAAAAAATCATCTTTTTTCATATTAAAATCTTTTCCGTCCATCAATTCTGCCGAAAACAGCCATTTTTCGCCTGCTACGTCAATCATCGTTTCTCCGGGAACCGACAACTCTTTTGATTCAAAAATAGGCCGATCGTCACCATGTTTCCTGAAAATTCGGACTCTTTCCGCCGTTCGGACCGCACGGATATCCCCCGGAAGATCCACACCTCTTCCGGATTCCGGCTCTTCAAAAAGGGATTCCAGCATCCGGTAATGTGCCCGACTCACATCCTTTCGGGACGGAATGATCGATTCCACGGCAATCCGGAGCATCTCCTCCCGGATCACCGCCGGGTTATCCCGGTACAAACCTATGGGAAACAGGATTTCATCCCCGGTCGGACACCCTGTCCTTTCCTCCGGACACCACGGAACACCGTTCTTTTCCAGCTGTTCCACGGCTTCACATCGGATGTATTCGCGCCAGGCATATACATCTTCCGCCACGTTGGCAATATGCTCACCCGCTCTCGGATAGATGTTTTCAAGAAGGGGAAGAACCTCCATGCGTATTCTATTCCTCGTATATTCCTGGTTAAAATTAGTCGAATCCTCTACAAAGTTTATATTATTTTCTTTTAAATAGTCTAATATTTCGTTTCTTGAAACAGCCAGAAGCGGTCGAATTTTGGTACCGGAGCGGGGAAGAATTCCGGCCAGTCCCACCGGACCGGTCCCCCTCAAAAGGTTCATCAGTACCGTCTCAGCCTGATCGTCACGGTGATGTGCCAGGGCTATCGCAAAGGCACTGTTTTCCACACGAATCCGCTCCAGCTCACGATAACGAAGGATTCTGGCTGCCTCCTCTGTGGATAATCCGTTTTTCTCCACATAGGCAGGAACATCTACGCGACAAATCTGACAGCTTACTCCCTTTGCCTTCGTCAATTCCCGGACAAATCTTTCGTCCCGATCGGCCTCCTCACCTCGGATCCCGTGATGAACATGGACAGGAATAACTGAAATCCCACGTCTTTCACAAATGTCAGACAATAAATAAAAAAGGCAGACAGAGTCTGCTCCTCCGGATACACCGATTACCAGGGGCTTTCCGTCCTGTAGCAGCCCCTCTCTGTCGCAATAATCTTCTACCTTTTGCCTCAATCCATCCAACTGCAATGCCTTCTCCTAACGAAAGACAGCGGACGTTATTCACTGTCCGCTGCTTTATAAATTATCTCATCATCGTATGCCAAACCAAACTTCTCACGAGCCACATCCTCGATATAGGCATCGGTTTTCATGTACTCCGACTTACTCTCGATCTCTTCCCGCTGCTCTTCGAGTTCACGCTTCTTTTCTTCTAACTCGGTCTGCTCCGCAGAAAGCTTGTCACAGTCGGCAGATAACGCCATCCCCTGCACTCCCATAGTCACCACCAGAATGATCACCAGTACGACAACCAGATACAGGCTGGTCCGTCTCTTACGCTTTTTATTTGGTTTTTTCAAGACGCCACCTCCCGAATCTCACCATAAACCCATTATTATTATAAATAGTTTTAATTAAAATGTCAAGAAAAAAGTCAGATAACTTGGTAAATTTTTACGTATTTCTAAAGATTTTTATACATTTCGGATGCTTCTTCTTTTTTTACAGTCTCCTGAGTCTTCAATACTTCTACCCTGGTACTGCGGTCTCCGAAAGCAATCTCGATCACATCCCCCGGTTTCACGTCATACGAAGCTTTTGCTACACGGTCATTGACCTTGATCCGTCCTGCGTCGCATGCTTCATTGGCTACGGTACGACGTTTGATCAAACGGGAGACCTTCAGAAACTTATCTAGTCGCATATAATATCCTCCTCAACGAGCGTGAGGCCTAACGGACACAGGCTCGGACACTCCGTGTCCTCGCTGTCCGTCCTCAACGAGCGTGAGGCCTAACGGACACAGGCTCGGACACTCCGTGTCCTCGCTGTCCGTTAGGTTCTGCTGTAGAAAAAAGTACCCGACTGTGTGCAAACACACATCGGGTACCTTATTTCTACAGCCTCACGCTCTATCGCTCAACTTATTTGTTCACTGCCTCTTTCAGAGCTTTACCAGCCTTGAACTTCGGTGCCTTGGATGCTGCGATGTGCATCGGCTCCTTGGTAAGCGGGTTAACGCCGTCTCTTGCTGCTCTCTTAGCTACTTCAAATGTACCAAAGCCAACAAGCTGAACCTTTCCACCCTTCTTGAGCTCTTTGGTCACACTGTCGATGAATGCCTTCAAAGCGCCCTCTGCATCCTTCTTGCTCAGTCCTGCCTGATCTGCAATTGCTGCTACCAAATCTGTCTTGTTCATTGATATAGTCCTCCTCGACTTAATGATATAGATTTCCTGTGTCATTCTTCATGTAACATTTTTCAATATTGTTACGCAGAACGACCTTACATACATATTTATACGCCTTTTTTCGGCATTTGTCAAGGATTTTAAGGAAATTATTGCGTTTTTTATCATTTTGTAATAAAATTAGACTATGTTCTTTCATATTCAAAGGAGGATTTGCTATGAACAATACACCAACGCCCATTGCCGAGGGCAAAGTACGTGAAATTTATGACAACGGAGATACGTTGATCATGGTCTGTACCGATCGAATCAGCTGTTTTGATGTCATTTTACACAATGAAGTCCGGGACAAAGGCCGGGTTTTGACCCAAATGTCAAAATTCTGGTTCGATTTCACCGCTGATATCATGCCCAACCACATGATTTCCGTAGATACCGCCGATATGCCGGAGGGCTTTCGGACACCGAAATTCGATGGTCGTTCCATGCTTTGCCGGAAGCTGACAATGCTCCCCATCGAATGCATCGTCCGTGGATACATCACCGGAAGCGGCTGGGCCAGCTATCAGAAAAACGGCACCGTATGCGGCATCACCCTTCCCGAAGGACTGCAGGAATCCGATAAACTGCCGGAAGCCATCTATACACCGTCTACAAAAGCCGAGCTGGGAGAACATGACGAGAACATCTCCTACGAGCAGAGCATCGATCATCTGGAGAAATCTTTCCCCGGAAAAGGGCAGGAATACGCTGAAAAGCTCAGGGATTACACGCTGGCTCTCTATAAAAAATGTGCCGACTACGCCTACACCAAAGGCATCATCATAGCCGACACAAAATTTGAATTCGGATTGAATGAAGACGGCAACATCGTTCTGGCCGACGAGATGCTGACACCGGATTCTTCCCGGTTCTGGCCGCTCGAAGGCTACGAACCCGGACACAGCCAGCCATCCTATGACAAACAGTTCGCACGTGACTGGCTGAAAGCCAATGACGGTAACCACGACTGGACTCTGCCGCAGGACGTCCTGGACAAAACCATAGCCATCTACTTGGAAGGATACGAGAAGCTCACCGGGAAGCCGCTGTAAGTTATTTCCCCCGCTTCGCGAGTTCCTCCTCCTCCAGTTCCCGATAAGCCACCTTACCCACCAGCGTCTTCGGCAACTCATCCCGAAACTCGATCTCACGCGGGAGCTCGTACTTCGCAAGATGTTTCTTGCAGTACTTCATCAGTTCCTCTCTAGTGACATCATCCGCGGGAACTCCGGGTTTCAGCATGATAAACGCTTTGACCGCATGCATCCGATAGGTATCCGGCACACCGATCACACAGCTCATCTGCACTTTTTCATGGGCATCGATGATGTTTTCCAGCTGTGCCGGGTAGATATTGTACCCGGAGGAGATAATCATACGCTTTGCGCGCCCCTTGAAAAAGATGAAGCCCTCACTGTCCATCAGCCCGAGATCACCGGTATAAACCCAGGTGAGACCGTCATCGTGCGCGCGAAGGGTCTGAGCCGTCTCTTCCGGATTATCCATATACTCCTTCATTACCGTAGGACCGGCGAGCAGGATCTCTCCCTCCTCCCCGTACGGCAGTTCCTCATCCGTCCCAGGTTTCACGATCTTGATAAATGTATCCGAGAACGGAAGCCCGATACTTCCCTCCTTGAACATATGGGGCGGTGTCAGACAGCAGGCCGTCACCGTTTCTGTCGTTCCGTAGCCCTCTCTCACCATCACCGCGCTCTGATGGTCATACAAAAAGCGGTCCAGCTTCTTTTTCAGCTCGATGGAAAGGGAATCCCCTCCGGAGAAAACCCCCTTCAGGAAACTCAGATTAGCTCCATCCATGGATTTGATCCGCAGCAAAGCCTCATACAGCGTCGGCACACCGGCGATAAAGTTACACTTGTACTTGGTGATCAGCTTCGCATAGCTTTCCGCCGTAAACCGGGGCACCAGGATACATCGTCCCCCCTGCGTCAGCATGGTATGGATGCAGACTCCCAGGCCGAATCCATGGAAAAGCGGCATGGCCGCCAGCATCTTGTCTCCCGGTCGAAACATGGGATTGGCATTTACCACCTGTGCGCTCAGCGCGTTGAAATTCATATTGGTCAGGACAATCCCCTTGGTCGTTCCCGTCGTCCCGCCGGAATACAGGATCACCGCAGGATCCTTCGCATGCATCCTTACCTTATAGTTGTAAAAGCAAAAACGTCCTAATTTGATAAAATCCTTCCACAAAATCACCGGCGCATCAGAAGGAATCTTGATCTTACGTCCCTCGGTCAGCATATAACCGGCCTTCAGGGACTTGGTCAGCTCATCCTTGACACTGGCGATGATGATGTTCACCACCCCGGTGTTGGCACGGATATTCTCGAATTTACTGTAGAACTGATCCAACGTGATCGCTGTGACCGAATGTGACATGTTGAGATACTCTTCAATCTCTTTTTCCGCGGAAAGCGGATGGATCATATTGGCAACCGCCCCGATCAGATTTACCCCGTACAGCATAAAAATAGCCTGAGGGCAGTTCGGCATAGCGATTGTGACACGGTCCCCGGCCCGCACTCCGATGGTTCTCAGCGACCGGGCACATTTATGGATTTCTTCAACCAGGCGTTTATAGGTGGTAGCTCGTCCCATAAAGTCAAAGGCAACATAGTCGGGGTACTTCTCTGCCACCTGTTCGACCATTTCATACATCGTCCCCTCAAAATAGGGAATTGTCAACGGTACTTCACCCAGATGATCCGCCCACGGGGTCTTCGCCGAAATAGGCTTATCATTCCATTTACGCCTTATTTTGTCCACTTCACTCTCCAATCTGCTTTGACTGTAATGTTCGAGACAATCATCTCTTTGAACCCCTTGCCTTGGTCTTGATCTTCGTGTGCGGTTTCTCATCCAGTCGATATTCCAGCTCCTCCGGATGCTCCAGCAGGTATTTAAAAAGCTTCACCGTCCGGGAATAATAATACCCGTCCGCGATCCTTTCATCCAGCGTAAAGCCCATATCCACACTCGTCTTCATCTTCGTTTTTCCGTTCTGATCCGTAAAGGGACGTTTTTTCATCTCACCGAGCACGACAAAAATGGAATTCGTACCCCAATTTGCCAGATGATGATAGCCGGCATCCATGCCGATGGATCCCAGATTTGTCACAAATACGGAGGCATAACACGGATCCCCCTTCGTCAGTGACTCCGGCATTTTCCCATGACGTTCCAGCCAGCACAAAGTCTTCACGATACGTCTTCCGATAAAACGGGGCAACACGTTGAAAACATCCATCTTCTCCGTAGCGTTCCCCCCGCTGACGTTCCTGGCCTCATAAATCTCGCGGTACATCTTGTCATGGATGGTTTCCAGTGTATCCGCGCGGTTTCCGTACACAAATGCCAGCCCCTCCTCGCCGGAATCCTTGAACTCCCGTTTCACGGCAAAGGAAGCAGAGATTTGGGTTCTCTGATAGAGAGAGTTGTTAACGATAAACCGATTCATCTTCGGGCGAAGTATCAGCGTTTTGAAAAGCGCTGTGATCACCAGCTGAAACAGCGTATAATGATAACCGTCATTGTCCTTATTTTTCTTCTCCAGATACTTTTCCGCCGCAGTGAGATCCATCACCTGCGAGATATATGCCTCATTATCACATCGGTTGGGATAGATAAACGGCATGATAAAGTGCAACGAATCCAAATCCCGAATCAGTTTGCCGTCAAAACGGTCTCCAAATCTTTTTTTCATAGTTTCTCTCTTTCCTTTTCCTTATATATTCTTCTCATTTAAAAAAAACTCTTGCCAATTCAACGGAAATATGATATGATATGCCTTGTCGTGAAAACGACAGCATATGCTGTGGCGACTTAGCCAAGTGGTAAGGCATGGGACTGCAACTCCCCGATGCGCCGGTTCAAATCCGGCAGTCGCCTTGAACAGGGACCGATAACCGGTCCCTGTTTGTTTACTTCAATATGTATCCTATTCCCAGACAATTCGGGCCGGCATGAGTACCGATGATCGGTCCGATACAGTTTGTCAGAAAATCATTTTTGATCCCGGCTTCACGAAGCTGATTCTCAAACTCATTTGCCCTCGAAATCGCATTCGAATGACCGATGACGATAGGATAGTCGAGATCTGCCGGTTCTGCCAGAAGCTTATCCACCAGCCAGGTGTTACAAGACTTCTTTCCTTTCACCTTTCCGATAGGAAGAGCGCCGTCTGACACGATCTGCATAACCGGATGTACATGAAGAAGCGACCCCACCAGCGCTTTTCCACTGGAAATCCGTCCTCCTCTCTTGAGATACTCCATCGTATCTACCACCAGATAAGTACGAATCCGCGGAATCAATGCACGGATCGCGCTCTCAATCTCCTCCGCTGTTTTTCCCTGATCACGCATCTTTACCGCATGCTCTACCAAAAGCGCCTGGCTCGTGAGCCCGGTCTCGGAATCGATGATCCGGATTTTCCCGGACTCGAAGTCCGAAGCCGCGATCACCGCATTCTGATAGGTCGCGCTCATTTTGGACGAGAACATGATTCCGACAATCTCATCTCCCGCCTCGATATACCGGCTGAACACTTCCGTGAACTGGGCCGGATTCACCGCCGAACTGGCGGGATGATGCGGAGAGGATTCCAGCTTCTCATAGAATTGCTCATTTGTCATTTCTTTTCCGCAGACAAACTCCTCATCACCGAACCGGACATTCAGGCACATGATGTCAATTCCCAGTTCCTCCCCGTGTTCCAGCGTGATATCACTCAGGCTGTCTGTGATAATTCGTACCATTTTCAGTTTCCTCCTGTATTTGAATTTTCTTTTTTTCTTTCCAAATTGGCGAACTTGGTCAGTGCCTCGATCCAACGAAGCTTTACGGTGCCGATCGGACCGTTTCTCTGCTTCCCGATGATGATTTCGGCAATCCCCTTTTCCTCGGACTGATCCTTCGTATAGTACTCATCCCGATGAACGAACATCACCACATCCGCATCCTGCTCGATTGCTCCGGACTCTCTCAAATCGGAAAGGAGAGGCCTTTTATCGTTTCGATCGGCAGGACCACGGTTCAGCTGAGAAAGCGCCACCACAGGGCACTCGATTTCCCGCGCGATCGCCTTCAGTCCGCGCGAGATGGATGCGATTTCCTCCTGCCGGCTGTTCGACCGACCATCTCCGGTCATCAGCTGAAGGTAATCGATAAACACAATCTGTATTCCGTGCTGCGCCTTGAGTTTTCGACACTTCGTCCTCAACTGCGTCAGCGAAATCCCCGGTGTATCATCTATGAAAAAATTGGAATTCGCGTATAGGTTCGCGCTTTCCGATACCTCCCTCCACTCATCCAGAGACATCTGTGCGGTACGGATCTTCTGCGAATCCACATGCGAATTCATCGAAAGCAGTCTCTTGGCCAGATCCACCTTGTTCATCTCGAGACTGAACATAACTGCCGGGATGCCTTTTTTGACGGTCACATATTCGGCGATATTCAGAACGAGCGCCGTCTTTCCCATGGACGGTCTGGCCGCTATCAGAATCAACTCCGAGGGATGAAATCCCGTCGTCATCCGGTCGAGATCCGCGAACCCGCTGGGAACCCCGGTAATCCTGCCCCCGGACTCCGCCGTCTTCTCGATGCTTTCCAAAGCACTCATCATGATATCAAACATGCTGCCGTCATCGTGCGTCGACCGGGTATAATTCTCGGTCAGGCGGAAGATATCACCCTCCACCATATTCAAGAGCTTTTCTATCTCCTCATCATCCCGGTACCCCTGTTCCGACGCCTCTCCGGACAGCTTGATGATCTGTCTCGCATAGGATTTATCCCGAACGATCTTGACATACTGAGCGACATTGGCCGAGGTCGGCACCAGAGCGATGATGTGGGAAAAAAGCTCCGGGCTTCGGTATTCCGTCAGTATCCCCAGAGATTTCATCTTGTCGGACAAGGTAACCGGATCCACCGGCGCCGCATCCCGATACAGTTCCCGGATAGCACGAAAAATCTCCCGACAGGCAGGATCATAAAAATCCTCCTCTACCAGGACATCGCACACATCAGACATAACTCCGTTATCAATCAACACGGCCCCGATCACGGACTGCTCCGCCACCAGATCGTGAGGCATC
>JAFYBS010000091.1 GCA_017540125.1 Eubacterium sp. | reverse complement strand
TTTTTCGTTCGGTGACCACTCCGCGTAGATCTCCGGATATTTTACGATATTCTCACTGATTTCGGTACTCGGTGTGCCCGGGTAAGCCGCGCTCACCTTCACGCCTGCTTCGTAAGCTCCTCGTGCGATCGCTTCGTTGCCCAGCATGATTTTCCTTTCGCCCATTGTATGTATACTCCTTTCCTAGTCGTCGTAGAAAAATTCTCTCTTCATATAAACATTTTTCTGATTATTCTCCAGCTTCTCCACCTGCAATTCCGGGATGCTGTGGATGAACTTCTGGAAGGTTGCATAGCCCAGTTTTGAAGCCCGGAAGTTCGGATATCTGTCGTATACCCGATTAGCCAGCTGGCTGATATCAATTCCCTCGATACCTTCCTTGTCCACACACTTGATGGCATATTCGATAATCTCGGAAGTGTCGTTCTGCAGCACCACCGTAACCGTGGATTTGTTTCGCCGCAGCTCGAAGCCCTCGATCTCTTCGATGAACTTGGAGAGGGAACTGTAACCGTAGTTACGCACATCGAAATCGGAGTATTTTTTTACCAGAGCACTTCCGATCTCGCCCAGTCCCGTGTCCTTGCCGTTGTTCTCGTTCGTCGTGATAACCTCGATGATGGCATCCGCGATCTTTTTCTGTGAAACGATGTTCTGTTTTTTCTTCTTCCCGCTCTTGCCGCTCTCGCTGTCGAGAAGGAGCTCGATGTCCGTGAAGACGGAGCAGGCGCCGCGGAAGGATTTGGGAGTTTTGCTCTCTCCCATTCCTATGACCTCCATCCCGGATTCCCGGAGTCTGGAGGCTAAACGCGTGAAATCACTGTCCGAGGATACCAGACAAAAGCCCTCGACATTTCCCTCATAGAGAATGTCCATCGCGTCGATGATCAGGGCCGAATCCGTGGAGTTCTTCCCCGTCGTGTTCTGAAACTGCTGAATCGGCGTGATGGACCGCTCCGCCAGCTCGTCCTTCCAACGATGCATCTGGTTCGTGGTGAAGTCTCCGTAGATCCGTCGATAGGTTACGATACCGTGACGGGTCATCTCGTCCAGAATCACATCGATGTATTTGGCGGAGACGTTGTCCGAGTCGATCAGCAACGCAAATCGTTTATCATCCAAATAACTGTTCCTCCTTGTCATCCGCCTGTGGATTCCAAACCCCGCAGGCAAATATGTATTATACCATAGAATCTCGATTTTCGCAAGAAAAACCTGTTTTGTTCGTTATTCCTTTCTCTTTTTGAACTTTCTCAGTCCGCGACGACGACGTTTTCTCCACCAGAAAGCACCGATCGTTCCGCCCACAGCCGCCGTTCCCGCGCCGGTTCCGATCCATATCCAGGGGCTGCCTCCCTCGTTCTGTGGTTGTCCCGTCTCCTTCTCTTCCTCCGGAGCCGTCATGCCCCCTGACGGGTTGATGTATACGGGACGGATCACCCGCAGTGAGGATTTCCCCTGTGTGACAGAAAAATCGTAGCTTTCGGATGAAGAAACGGGAACTCCGGTTTCATCCACCCAGTTTTGAAACTCGAGTCCATCGTCCCTGTCCAGCGCGATCACTTCCACCTGATAATCTCCGCCGGCATCAAAAAAGATGCCCCGCTCATCCGTCGTATCCGGATTGCTGTAAAGGATACCGGCGGCATCGGGTTTCAGGTCCGATCCTTTGTCGCTGATCCGTCCGGCATAGACGGAAGGGTCTTTGCTGGCTTCCGTGTATCCGTCTCTGACAGAAGCGACGGGCACATTATTTTTCTTCACGATCAACTCCACGTCGGAAGCATCACCCACCCGGAAAGCAGGTTTCTGTTTCACAAATAATTCACCGGTTTCTTCCCGGTAAAAATCATCCGCCGGTTTGATGAGGGAGAAGTATTTTTCCGGTGTGTGCGCCGTGGCGAGAAGCCCGATGTTTTTGATCATGGTTCCGATGAGCGCAAAGCCTTCGGCTCCGGATTTTTCGTAATCATAATGAGCAATCTCAAACACGGCATAGAGGATGGCTTTCCACATGGAACCGATCCGCGTGATTTCCTTCTCCGTCATGGATTCTTCAAAGCAGGGCTTGAAGCATCCCCAGAGGATCGCGTAGACGTCTTCTTTGTCTTCGGGATCGATGTTGTCAATTCCCTCCTCGACGGCATCTTTGATCAGTCCGCTTTTCAACAGGGTCGTTCCGCTGATGTGGAACACGAAATCGGACAGGGATTCCGTGATCTCCCGCAGATGTGTCGAATCGGTTGTCATCAAAAACTTCGTGATATAGGAGAATATTTCCTCGTAGGTGTAGTTTCCTTCCACCTGCTTTTCGGTAAAGGTTTCCCGGTCGGGAATGATGGTGGCCTGCAACGCCTCGAAATACTTTTTCAGAAAGTCCTCCTGCGTCTTCATATCCCCGTTCCAGGGAGTGAACTCCACCCCCTTTGGTATGGATACCAAAAAATCGATCACATAAGAGATGGACATACGGTACGCCTGAAACGGATTGTCCGGATCGTCATAATAGTATTCATCACCATAGTGAGAAAAGCCCATGTAGGTCGGAGCAACCATCGGAACCGAATCGCAACGGTTGACCGTACAGTGGCTGTTGGGGTAGCTTCTGGCTTTCCGGTACGCACCCTGGGGCGTAGCAAAGGAATAACCATAGACGTTGGTTCCGGTCGGATCGTAAGCATCCGTCAGCGCTGCCGCCAGAAGGTCTGTCACGGCTCCGGCACGGGAGAAGCCGGCAATCCAGAATTTCGTTTTTGCCGGATCGATCTGATACTCTTTCAGATAGGCATCCACTGCCTCCTTCGCGCGATCTGCCGCCTTTCGGAATCCTTCCGCGTCACCCTCACTTCCCAGCTTCATGTTCCCTACCCATTCCTGCTCGTAACCGGCACCGCGGATTCCGATGGGAACGAGGGTAAACTCTTCCCCGTTTATGTTGATGGTCTTTCTCCCCATCGCAACTCCGATGGTATCTTCTCCCGGCTTTTTGACAAAATCGTTGTTAACACAGATATCCCGACAGCCGATGTGGTCCAGCAGTTCCCTGACATTGACGGATTTGTTCGTATAGCTGGTGGTCCCGCCCTCCGAAGCAGCCATGGCGCTTCCGGCCAGGCAGAGCGACATGGTAGCCAGGTGTATGTCATAGTTCATGGCGGGTTGCACGAAGTATCCGTCGGAATAATAAAACCGTTCGAGAATTCGATTTTCCAAGGCTCCACCGAGGTAAACGGTGTAGCCGGTGATGACCGGGTGTCCCTGATAAGACGGGATGTATCCGGTCGGATCGTCCGATGTTCCGGTGGTTGCTGTCAAATCCTCACCGGAGCCGACGTCCGCTGAAGGCGCGTTCGAAGGTTCCTGTGATACTGTTCCGGCCACAGCAACCTGCGGCCCCATCAGGCTCAGCACTAAAAAAAAGACCATAAGAAAGACGGCCCGCACACGGCGGTGCAGGCCGCAGGCTTTCCTATGATCTTTTGTTTTCCGTTTCATGATTTCTACCATTCCGGAACGACAAAACTGCTTTTCAATCTGTCCCTACATTTTTTCGAAAACGCTGGTCCAATCAAAGCTTCCTTAATGTGTTTATCAGTTTTATTCTGGAAGACTGAAGGTTTTCCACACAGTATTTTTCCACCATTTTCATGAATTCATCCTTGGTCATTTCTTCCGCTTCTTCCCCGGCTTTCCGATACTTATACACGAGGTCAGATCCGTTTGCATACTCGGTAAACAGCCTGAATTTTTCAACCAGTTTTCCGTTTTTATATTTGTAAAAAATATGCCAGGCTCCGTCTCCTTCTCCGTTTTCCACAAAGAGTTTTTTCTTCGCGTTGTAGCACAGATCGTATTCCGGGAGATACTCAAGGATCGTTTTTACCGCTCCTTTTTTATAAGAGTACACGTAGGCTTTTCCTGCCGGATTCGAAATCAGAAGGTCTTTGACCCCGTCCCCGTCCATGTCGGCGATCCGGTAACCCATGTTTTTGTTATAACGGATGGTTTCATTTTCCACGGCGGACGCATATGCCTGACCGGCTTTTCTGTTTTTGCTGACCGCCTGCGAAACCGACGAAATCAGTATGGCCCCCATAACGAGAAGAAGGGTAATGGACGTGATTCTTTTTGCTAATCTCATGGCAAATCCTCCTAACATTTTAAAATTATTATACACATTATACACTTCCCGGTGGTCGTTGTCAAACAAGCACGGGTGGGAAGCAGACCGTGAAACACACGGACGTGCTCAGGAATCCGTGACCAGTGACCTCGGCCGTCCCTCCAGCCAGGCTGCGATACTCTGAGCCACATCTTCCACGAGACGTTCTCTCGCCTCGAGGGGAGCCCAGGCGATGTGAGGAGTGAGAAGAAGCTTGTCCGTTCCTTCCTCACGATGCCTTTCGATATACTTCATCAGCGGACTATGCGGCGGAATCGGTTCCGTCTCGAAGACATCCAGTGCCGCGCCGGCGATTTGGCCCTCCTCGAGTGCTTTCACCAGATCCTTCTCCACCACGATTGGTCCTCTGGCCAGATTCAGAAAATAACAGGAGGGCTTACATTTTTCAAAGGATGAAGCATTCATCAGTCCCCCGGTCTTTTCCGTCAGCGGAGTGTGACAGGATATCACATCGCAGCTTTGTAAAAATGCATCGAAATCCAACCTCTCATAAGGTACCTCATAGGTGTTTCCGCTTGGCGAATAATACACCACCTTCATACCGAACGCCGTGGCCACCTCAGCCACCCGCCGACCGATGGCGCCCAGGCCGATGATGCCATAGGTTTTGCCCGACAGTTCATGAAAGGTTTTTCCCATATGGGTAAAGGAAGGCTGTGACGAGTACGCTCCGGAGGCCACATAATCCGCGTAATAGGATAGCTTTTCCCACAGATGCAGCAGCATGGCAAAGGTGTGCTGAACCACCGCTTCCGTGGAATAGCCTCTGGCGTTGGTCACGGGGATTCCGTGTGACACGCAATAATCTATATCGATGTTGTTGTAGCCGGTTGCCGCTTCACAGATCAGCTTGAGATCCTTCGCATCCGCCAGCGTGTTTTGATCAAGTACACACTTATTGGGAACGACGATATCCGCCTCCCGGATCCGTTCCGCAACCAGCTCCTGCGGTGTATGTTCGTAGGTAATTACTTTCCCAAAGCGGGCCAGCGGATCGAAACTCACACCGGCGGCATCTGCCTCGAGGACAACTATGGTTAATTCTTTTTTGGCAAGCTTTAATTCGGTCGGGGTCATCACGATCCCCCTCCTGTATTTATCAGATTTTATGTAGTAATCATACCAATAAATTGCCATATTGTCAATATTTATGATGTGGAACAGCTGCCGGTTCTCACCATACAACTTAATGATATGCTTGCTTTTTTCAGGTGGCTGTGTTACACTGATTTCAGCGTAATAGATATAGTAATCATCGGAAAGGAGCATTATATATGAGCAATAAAAAAATGAGAAAACCGTTGGCAAAACTCATCGTCATTGTATTGGTTCTATCCTGTCTTTATACTGCCAATGGGAGTAAATCATCAGCAACCATGAACTACTACAGCGGTTATGCACATCTGTTTGCCGGATTTTCTTTCACCGGATCGAGCGCAAACAGATTTATGGGCGGAAAGACGGAATGCACCGTGAGATTTGCCGAAGCGCTGGTTTCCCGAAAAAAAATCAACATATCTCTCGCATGGTGTGAGAAAAGTATTGGGAATGTCATTTGTCGGGAGAACAAAACCGTTAAGCTGAAGGGAAACGGTGCTGTATTGTCCGGATCCTTTTCCTACGATGCAGGAAGATCTTCTTTTTCGGGACGAGGAAAAATCTGGCTCGATTTTGACTACGGAGAGGTATATCTGATGCTTGGCGGTGAACCGGGTGCTCCACTTTTTGCCAAAAAAAGACTTTCTCAAGTGTGAAAAGTATGATTACTGCATAATAACGGATAATTGCAGAGGGCGACTATGAGTGATTACAGAATCCGTGGGACGGCGGCAGACGGACAGATCCGGTTTTTGGCCGCGACCACGCGCAACATTGTTGAAGAGGCGAGAAACAGGCATAACACCAGTCCTGTAATGACAGCAGCACTTGGAAGATTGATGACAGCCGGTCTTCTGATGAGTGCGGATATGAAAGGCGAGAAGGATCTGCTGACGTTGCAGATTCGCGGAGACGGTCCGGGGCAGGGATTGATCGTGGCGGCAGATTCGCAGGGGCATGTCAAGGGGTATCCAATCGAGCCTCATGTACTCATCCCGGCCAATGAAAAAGGCAAACTCGACGTGAGCGGCGCACTTGGACACGGAACTCTCAGTGTGGTTCGTGACAGCGGTTATGCGGAGCCGTATTCCAGTCAGATTGAGCTTGTCTCCGGAGAGATCGCGGAGGATATCACTTATTACTATGCGACATCCGAGCAGACTCCGTCGTCGGTGGCGCTCGGTGTTTTGATGAACAAAAATAACACCGTGGCGCAGGCGGGAGGTTATCTCATTCAGCTACTGCCGGGGACAGAGGACGCGTTGATTGATAAGCTGGAGGGTCGATTGAAGGGGATTGACTCCGTGACGACACTCCTCCAATCCGGTAAAACACCGGAGGATATCATTGAGGATATCCTGGAAGGTTTTTCTCCGCAGTTTGCCGAGGAGAAGCAGGAAGTATCATTTTTCTGCAACTGCTCAAAAGAGAGGGTCGGCAAAGTTCTTATCAGCCTCGGAAAGAAGGAGCTCATTGACATGGTGAAGGATAAAAAGCCGGTTGAAGTACATTGCCATTTTTGCAATACAAACTACATCTTCTCGATTCATGAAGTCGAGGAGATTGCTGGAAATTCGGACTACAATAATCCCGCCATATAGATCGGCAAGTGCGTTACACCTTCCTTGATGAGGATGTCCTTTCCGTAGAGAATATACCTCTCGCCCAGTCTCTCATGGAATTTGGTATAGAACTTGTCCAGCGAGGAATGGCTACGGTAGACAGATGACTTTACTTCAACCGGGCATATTTTTCTTCCTTTTCGGATCAGGAAATCGATTTCCATTCGATCAGAATGGTTGTTGGAATCATTTCTGGAATAGAAAAACAGTTTGTGCCCGGAGAAGCGGAGCATCTGAGAAACAATGTTCTCCATAAGCATTCCTTCGTTGACATTCAGTTTATCCAGGAGGATATCCCGGTAAAGGATGTTGTCCATATAGTTGTCATCACTGAAAGTTAACGTGACAAGCAGGCCGGTGTCGGCCATATAGATTTTCTGAGTAGTGTATTCTTCAGATAGTTTCAGCCCGACAGTGGGGTCCGTCGCATTAAAGCAGGGGTTGACTACCATCGCTTCATCCAGCCAGACAAAAGCGTCCTCGTATTCCCGAATACGGGCATTTTTTTTAAGTGAGGACAGTTTGTATTTTTTTTCTTTTTTTGAAAGTTGCCCGGGGATACCGTCGAAGATGGTATATACTTTACTTTCATAGCCTCTGGCAAACTTCGAGACATCTTCTCTGTATAAATGGAGTATTCTACGCTTAATCCTGTCGGCAGCCTCGTAGTCGCCATTTTTTTCGAAATCGGTAACTGCCTGCGGCATCCCGCCGACAAGCATGTACTGTCGAAAGTATTTCATGATACTCCGGTGAAGCGCCTGTCCCAAAGGTTCTTTGCTTTCAAAATGAGATCGGATCAGAGGATAACTGGTCTCGTCACCTATCGCCCATAAAAATTCCTCGAAGTCCAAAGGAAACATCGAAAGTGTTTCTTCCTCAGATGGAATCACGATATCTGATATATTTTGTTTCAGCGTAATGAGAGATCCTGTCTCGATGTAATCATACCTCCCGTCGGCGACCAGGTGCTTGATTATCTGGCGGGCGGCAGGGCATAGTTGGACCTCATCAAAGATCAGACAAGACTCCCGGGCATACAGTTTTGTTTTGTAGTGAACCATAAGTGTCTGAAAAAGGGTGTCCAGATCCTCGGCTCCGTGGGTGAACAGTTCCTTAATTTCTCCGGGAACTCTTGAAAAGTCGATGGTAATATGGGTTCTATATTCGTTTTCGGCAAATTTTTCCGCAATCAAGCTTTTTCCGACACGGCGGGCTCCCTCGATCATCAGTGCAGTGTTACCGTGGTCTTTTTTTTTCCATTCGGACATTTGGTCGTATATTTTCCTCTTCAGTTCCATAAATTCGCACCTCCAAGGATATTATATCACAAAATGGCACTTTGTAAAGAGGTGATTTTTCACAGAATGGCACTTTATAAACGCCTGTTTTTTCACAGAATGGCACTTTTTAATCACATTTACGTTATCTCCACCACATAACTGACCCGCCCGAAGGCGATCCGGTCACCGTCCTTCAGTCGCACCGGTGTCCAGGGAGTCAGCCGGGATTCGTTGTGATAGGTTCCGGCTTCCGATTCCTGATCCACCAGAAGCACGGCCCGACTCTCCCTCCGGATGCAGGCGTGAAGAGGACTGACTTCTTCCTCATCGATAACCGCGTCGCACTGTCTCTCATCGCGACCGAGCTTCCAGGGAAACCGTTCGACGGCCACAGGCCGGAATCCTTTCCGATTCGGAATGAGACATACGCCCGGTTCCTCATCCTCTTCCCACTCCACCGGCCGGGATTTCGACGGCCACAATCTCCACGCTCCGTACCCGCCTGCCGCTCCGAAAAAAAGAAAAGCCGCCGCCAGAGATGTGAAATCTATCCTCCCCGTCGTTTGTGATGTAAAAATACCCATTCCCATCAGAATAACCGGGATGATCACACCGACCGCTATCAGCAAAACCGGATACAGCATCGACGCCGATCCTGTTTTCTCTGTTTTGTTTCCGTTCATCTTTCGTTTTCCATGTGTTTCACCGGATGCGCTTTCATTTTTAGAAAACGCCCGTTTAAACGGAGTTCCCGGAAAAGCCTTTCCGACCGGCTTTTTTTCTGTCTTTGACTCCTTCTTTTTTTCATCCTCGCCCACTCCCTCAGCCCGCAGAAATGAACGAAGCTCTCCAACCGTGACAGTCTCACCCACACACCTGGCATGCAACCGATAGAGGAACTCCGATGTTTCCCTGTCATATTCCGGGTACCGCAGTACTTTTTCCACCAATCTGCCCAACGACTCCCCTAGCTTCTCCCTGTGCTCGGAAACATAGATTCCCCGGAGGATCGGTTCTTTTCCCTGCAGCCACAATGTGTCTTCGCGGATGACCAGATGCTCCCCGTCGAGCAGATAAGCTTCCAGCTCCCCGATCAGCTCTGTCAACTGCTCCAGAACAGACACCCACTGTTTCCCGGACAACGGATTCTCTCCCATTACCTCTTCCAGGGAACGACATCCGGACACTTCATAAACATATTCCCGATGCCCGTCGATATGCTCGATTTCCATCGGACAGATCCCGTCGATACACCGATGATGCAGAATCCTATCCGATATCCGGTCCTCCTCGTCGCCACGGATCCGAAGATAGCTCCCGGCACTGTCACTCCAACGTTCTTCAATCATTTTCTGCCCCCTTTTCCTGCTTTACCGCATCGGCATCCCATTTGATTTTGGCCGGCTGTATGCGGGTCGCCTTCACCGTCTCTTTTCTTTCACCGTTTTCCCCTCCCCACACCCGCTTCAGAAAAGACAGCGAGACCGGAAGACCGTACCTGACACATATGGAAAGCGAAGTCATTTTTTCCTCCACATCAACCCCGTATATCGGAACCAGAAACAGCTTTTCCGACAGCTCTTTATTTAACTTCTTTTTAAATTTGCCGACACTGAACTTCTCCTCTTCCGTCTGATGTTCCCACCTGGCTGTCCACCGCTCGGTAACCGTCTCCGTGATGATGCGGTCATGAACATATAATCCGGTATATAACACCGCCACGACAAGCAGCATCGTGATTGTCACAACAAACGTTGCCTCCACGGTAAAATACGCATCTTTTTTCATAAAAAAATCACCATCCCGTAGGCGATAAAAGTAAACGGAACAAAGGGCATCCGATACTTCCGTCCCACCTTTTTTACCACCAGTAAAAATAACCCGATCAGAGCCGCCAGAATCAGACTGACCAGAAGCAGCTCCAGATTTTTGTAAAAACCGAGCACTGCCCCGGTGACCGCGTAGACCAGGGCATCCGCCTGTCCCAGGCCGCCCCGGCTGATCCGGCTGATCCCGTACAGAAGAGCCCCGATCAGGACCCCCATGGCAAGGGACAATACTCCTGTCCCCGCAACGAGAAGAACGGTTGATACCGCAAGGAGACAGATGACACCCGGAAGAAGGGGAATTGCTTTTTTTCGAAAGTCGATTATCGCCATGATCAACAGATATATGCTGACTGTTATTTCACAAATAATAGTAATCATTTTTCACCACAAAACTTCTCAACTACGCGGAGCGCCGGATCGAAACCGCTCTGCAATAACTATACATCTGAAAAAAACTACCCGCACTTACTACAGGGACTTCGGTTCCCTGCTTCCGACAGAAAAATCTCCTGAATCGTTCGTTTGATCTCACTGCAGGCACGGTTGGTGTGGTAACGGTCTCCGTAGTTGGTGATATAGACTTTTGATTCCGGAGAAGGATTCATCCCACCGGCGCAACGGTGACAGGGTTTGTAGGTACCGCCGCCGCTGTTACGGAGGCGGGCGATATCACCGAATAATACCTGAGAAACACTCAGTTTCAGATAGGTGCAGTTTTTATCCCTATGATATACTCTTCCCGTCGGGGTGATATAAACGATGACATCCTCTTCCTCCGGTGTTTCCCTCCTGTCCACACCGACAAAAGCCCGCGAGTGAACCCTTTCCTGAAAGATCGGATGAAAAAATCCAAAGAGAGGAAAGGGCATTTTTGTAGTATAGTTAACCACCAGATCGATCTCATCGTTTTCCTTCAAAAAAGAGGATCCGATCAGCGTCATAGTCAGCGTAGAATCCCCCAGGTACATGGCCAGCTTTCCGCGGTAATACAACTCGTTCCCCGCCGGCCCGGTCAGACCGGCCCCCACCTCGGCCGACGCTTCACTCACCGTCCTGGTCATCGCATGCCTCACCTCATCCTGGGTTCGTACCAGCAGTCCCGCATAAGCGATGGTCAATACCGCAAAAAGAAATATCGGAAGCACCAGAGACGCTTCCACCGTCAACGAAGCGGCAGAGGGTATCCTATTTCGACATCGATGTATTTTGTACAGAATCTTTATTTTTTTCTGTTTTCTTTCCGTTCGCAATGACACCCAAAGCCCCCCTCCTTTCATTTTTTTATCTACGGAAACATGATAGAATACCCTCTCCCGCTTCGTTTCAGGCATCACAGATATCCGGCCCGTATCTTACAATGATAACCGTATCCCTCCGGATTTCTGTTCAGAATACGAGACACCCCCGGCAGACGAAAAAACCGGCACGGGAAACAAAATCCCGCCTCCACCTCCAGATCAAACGCGCATTTCCCGATGGAAAATCCATCGTACCCATTCTTTTTCATATCACTGTCGATGAGATCCATCACCCGGTATCTGCTGATCGCCGCCGGCGTCATCGCCATAAACACGAGAAGATACTCCCGATAGCCGAAGGAACTCTTTTTCTCATCCTCGTACCGGGCTGCCCGTCCGGTGATCGCTTCCTTCGTCAGGAGAAAAATCTCCGCAAACGTGGTTTTAATTTGTTTTGAGGTTTTAACCAACGGAACGTGTTTCTTCATCAACAAGGCCGCCACATCGGTCATACTCTCGACAAAAGACCAGGCAATCAGAATCAGCGTCTGGGTAAAACGGATCAAAAATGTCAGCCCTGTAAATCCCACAACCGCTACGGCTGCCGCAAAAGCTTCCGCCCGTTTTGAACCATCGGCAATGATGGCCGCGAAATTGGTCACGGTCCGCAAAAGCAGAATTCGGGACAACACGGATTCGAGATTATCTTCATCGCTTTTTTTGCCGGATACCACATACTCCCATCCGTAATCCAACGCTCTTTTCCATTCCTTTTGTGTTCCCTCCGGCGTTTCTCCGGGATTCCCGGACCCGTTCGATGCTTCCGGAAATCCCTCCGTCAGACCCGGTTTTTCACCCTGCTTTTCCTCCAGATAACTCGGAAAGATTTTTGTGATGTATTCGTCCAGGGAGAACTCCTCCATCGCATAGGAACCCACCTCACCGAGAACACCTCCGAGCTTCGCCTCTTCGTCCCTTGTCAGTTTCTCAACCCGGTCCGAGCAGTCCACTTTTTCCCCGGTCTCCTGTTTATAGTACTTGGCATAATGATCCTCTTTTTTGATTCCCTTTTTGGACACTTCCTTCGTACAAACCAAATGAAGCAGACCGCCCCCTATCGCGTCTCCCAGTGCCTTCAGGGGACTGGCATCTTCTCCGCCCGCCGACTCGACCCCACTGTAGTCAAAGGACAGGGAGCTCGTGTCATAATCCTCCCAAACGGATTTCAACATTCTTCTCTTTTCTTTTTCTTCCAGGGAATGATCTCTGAGAATCTCTTCCGACCTCTTCAGCACTCTGCGATTTCCTTCCAGCGAAGGGAGTCCCTGAATCACCCTGGCTGCCATATCGCTGTGCTTACCGCCGGCATAATCCCGTCTCAGTCTCTCTCCCTCGGCGATCGCTTCCTCTGTTTTCTCCCGGACGTTTTGTATTTTGATCAGGATGTCCGAATCACGATCCTTCCATTTGGCCGGGGATGAATTGATCCGCCTCTTCATCGCGTTCCAGACCGTCGCCTCCTGAACCCCGAAATCCGATCCGGTGAACTCCTTTTTTGTCGTGAATTTCTTCGCGAAATACTCTCCCACACTGACCGATCCGCTGCGGGAGATCCTCACCCCGTCCACAAGCTGCATCAGTCGCAGGATACGTTCATCCAGCTTTTTATCCTCTTTCTCCTCATCCACGGTTTTTTCGATCTGCTCCGCCTTCTCCTCGCTGCCGGAGAACAGGCTCATTTTTTTCAAAAATTTTTTCAACATATTTCCCGTGACATAACGCTCCATGTAGGCGGTGATTTCCTTTTGAAGCGCTTCGGCCCCCTCATCTCCTGCCAGTGTTTTTTTCGCCACCTGTAAGCTCTCCAGCTCTCCTCCCAGAAAATCCAGAATACCGGTACTGTTCTTCAGACCGTCACCGGCATAGGAGGCGATCACCTTTTCATAGGACTCTCCCGTGTTTTCCAGAAAAAATAACCCGTAGTGATCGTACAGAGGTCTGGAATACTCCGTTAACAGAGCCTCGGTACCGGTACGAAGAATCTCGGTACCGCTCCCGGCGCATGCCGTATAGCGGGCCGTCTCGATACAGGTTCCCAACAGAGCCAGCACGAGCACACCCACCAACGACAGAAACACCGTGATACTCCCTCTCTGTTCAGCCAATGATATCACTCGAATCGGAATTGAAGCTGCTGAAAGCGCTGTTGACAACCTTTACAATCTGGTTTTTGAAAAGCAGTACCAGCGCGATCAATACCACCAGGATCAAAATAATCTCAACTACCCCGATCGCCTCTTCATCGGCGGCAAAAGCCTTCAGCTCCTGCCAGTTTCTCTCCCATACTTTCATCGTCATCCCTCCTTCCGGTTTTGCTACATTGTCATAAATGCCGGCACCATAATGATGCTCATCACCAGTCCCAGCATCAAGATCATCGGAAATAAAAGCTTCGTCCCGGCCTTCTCTCCCTGCCGGAGTGCCGTCTGCTTTCTTTCAATCAGTGACTCCGTCGCCTCCTTCTCCAGGATGGCGAGAAGTCCCTCCGCTCCTTTGCGGATGTTCTGTGTGATCAGCGAAGCAAATCGCATATAGGGCATACAGCGACATCGACGGCCGAAGTTTTCCACTGCCTGCGCTTCTGTCACACCGTCCCGGATTTCCTGCATGGTCACACACAACTCCTCATAAACGAAATGCTTCTCTCCTCCCTCTTCCAGCTCCCTTTCGTATTCCGAAGCAATCCTTTCGATCACATAACGAAGAGTTAATCCGGCTCCCAGCAGGAGCATCACCTTGTTGATGAACCCCGGATGATCTACCAGCAGTTGTTCCTCCCTGTTCTCGATGCCGCGTTTCATCTGAGTCCTCCATACAAAAGGCAATGCAATAAGTGCTCCTACCGCAAACAGGACCGGCAGGTAATTCTTTTCCTCTTTTTCTTCTTCGTAACGATATTCCTCCGGCAACTCGATCTTTTTTTCCGTATTCTGTGAACGGATGGCACTCCGTATGTCTTTTTTCGCTGCGCTCTCCGCCAACTCCCGATCGGAAAAATCAGGTGGCTCGATATGGATCGGATAATGCCATGCCTGCTTATAATTTCTCCACTTTGCTTCCACCATCAATTCCGTATCGGTCCCATCCTGCGGGATATGGGAACGTATCAGGGTACCGTCATCCCGGAGCAGATTTTCATCGTACGTCCAGCTTAACTCCACCCCGGTTCCGGGCACCTTCTCTACCAAATCCAGTTTTCCCGTTACGTGCTCCAACGATTCGTTTTTCCCCTTCAGGTGACTTTCCACCTCGTCCCGGACCATTTTTTCCAACGCTGTTTTTTCCTCTTCCGTGAAATCCCTCTCTCCGATATCAAACCGGAATTGTTTCTTCCACATCTCGTTTCCGCTTTCTCCCTGAACCGTCAACTCCACTTCCTCTCCCCCATCCGGTCTTTCGATATACCGTCCCTCTGTGAGATAACCCTGATCCGGTTCCGAAGTAAAACATAGGATCCACAGAAAAATGGCCGCCACACAAAAAAACGCTGCCAATCCCAACCGTTTCCTCCAAATCTTCGAAAGACACTGCTCCGGACGGGAACGGGGCTCCATCATTCGGACATAGTCACCGGTTGCCTTGTGACGAAAGAGTCTGTCCCTCAGACGCCGGAACCAAAGCAACGATCCCTTCTTTTTTCTCTCTGTTTTCAACCCCTCACCTCCCCGGTCTTACAAATCCAAAAACGCTAATAACGTATCTTCATAATCCTGCTGCTCCACCATACCGCTCCCAGATAAACGCCCAGTGCTATCGTCATAAACAGCCTGCCCTTCAGCCCCTGATACAGAGGATTCAGAAACCCGGGAGAAAACACTCTCAGGTACACGATGATCAGAAGCGGAATGATGATCATACAGATGGATTCCAGACGTTTTCCGGCAATCATCGTCGCCACCTCGCGTTCAATATCCATTTTCTCTCCGATGGCATCCGCGGTGCGCTTCATCACCTTAACCAGATTTCCGCCGCTTTTTCGCGCCGTCGTATAAACCTGAGAGAACACGATGATATCCGACACCCCGCTTCGCACGCCCAGCTCATAAAACAACTCATCGACAGGCACTCCCAGATCGATCCTGGTGTGGATATCTCCCAGCTCTCTCAGGATGATCCTTTCCTCTCCGTACAGCAGCGACAGATCCCGACATGCCTCCGTCACGGCATTTTCCATCGAGTATCCCGCTGCCAGAGCCGCCATCATGGAGGACAGGGCATCACGGAATTCCACCATCAGCTGTTGCTTTCTTTTTTCGAGAAGCCGGTGATTCTTCCAGTATAAAAATACCCCCGCCCCGACCACCGATCCCGCCAGACAGAATCGCCACTGCGAGTAGAATAAAAACATCATGCCGAACCCTGCCGCAGCCCCGATCCCACCATAGATCAGCCACTCTGAAAAACGATACGGATATCGGTTATAATCCACTCTGTTTATCGTTTGCTTCTCCGTTTTTTTCTCTTTGTTATTCCGATGTATTTTGATGTTAATCTTCTTCAAATCACCACCCCCGCACGCTGACATTTTTCCGTGGAACGAAGTGAATGATTTGTTTTTTTCAGAGTCCCCTCAACACGTCCATCCTTTTCCCCGG
>JAFYBS010000090.1 GCA_017540125.1 Eubacterium sp. | reverse complement strand
GCCAGTGACGCAGCAGAATTCCGCTGAAAATGAAAATGCATGCCGGAACAATCGCAAGAACCAACGCGAGCTGCAGAGACTTGCGATTCATATAGACTGCAAAGGCGATCCAGTACACAGCAAGAAATATTCCGTTGCACGCCAGGTAAAGTATCATTTCAAACACACTTGCAAATCCAAATTTCCACACGAGAAGAGGGAGCCACATAAGCACAATGCAGGCGTACCGCCCGATCTGCTCAATGATGTTCATGAACAGGTTCGTGCAATAATTCTTCTCACCCTTGTTTTTTATCGCATAGACGATATTCGGTATCAGCATAAGGATCACGATGACGGCTCCGAATATGTTGATCCATCCGAATTCCATTCAATCACCTCCAGACCCTCAGGATAACGTTTGAGGGACAGTCCCTTCGCCGTTGCGGGGACAGTCCCTCCGCCGTTGTGGGGACAGTCCCCACTTCGGTGATTCATAACCCCAACAGCTTTATCAGCTGCTCAAGCGAATTCTGTCCGTCGTCACAACCGAGCAGCGAGTATGAGTCACCATAATCATCATCGGTGGCTTTTATCTCAAAAAACGGTCTCACCGTTAACCCCTGAACGATCATCTTATACAGTTTGCGGGGATCTCTCGTGAATCCATGCTTCTTAATAAAGCGTTCAATTACCTCTTTATTATCCGCATTATAATCTTCCAGACCAGCAAGACCATCAAGGAAAGCGTCTTCGCTTTTTAAGAGATCTGCACTGCAGTAATCGGAGACATATCTTCCCATGGCAATGATATTCATGAATTCGTCGACATTCCTCGCAACGATACCGCACTCACCCTCAGTGCCGATGTATCCGATAAGCACATCATCTATCACGACCCACAATGCTCCGGAACCGTCCCGGGCGAAGGGCTTCAGATCATCATAACTTGATTCACCGGGACCCATAAGGTCTTCCAGCCAGCTGTCATCATTTTCCAGATCTCTGATCCAGTCCTCATCATATATCTCGACATCGCAGTCGTAAAATGCATCTCTCAGCTCATCATCGTTATAAATCTCTTCCAGGTATTTCCTGACATTTTCAGGAAGGCTGGTCTTCTCGTATCTCATCTGGATTCTCCTTAATCCCCGTTGGGGGCGGTTCTTCACCCGGTGAAGAACCGTCCCCTCTGCGGTGGTTCAACGTGGTAAAATGCCAGTTAGCCCTTTTCCGCGACCTTCTCCTGGTAGAGGCGCATCAGCCAGGCGACGCAGGACTCCTCGGTCGTCTCCTTGATCGGCATCCCGTAGGCCTGCATGACCGCCTTGTCATTTAACTGGTGGGCCCGGCGGAGCTCGGGCGGCATGGTCAGCTCGTCGTAGAGGTCAGCCAGAGAGGCGTCCGGGTAGAGGGCGCGGGCGTCGAGGATGCCCTGGGCGGTCTGCTCGATTTTGGCTTTCTGGTCGGGGGTTGGGGAGGGCCAGGGGAAGTTGTTGTAGACCATACTACCAGAATATCTATAATCTGATTTTATTCTGCCGCATACAGTTCGCATCCACGACATATGAACATTTGATATTAATACTCCAAAATGATAGATCTCCGCGTCAGGAATTATCGAACAAGAATCTGCAGCTATGATATCACTATCTAAAAACCCAAATGGTATATACCGTCTTTTTTGTGAAGAATGTCTTGGCATTAATATATACGAATTCTTCGGTTGTGATATGAAGAAAAATTCCTGTGCGACCTCTGCCTTTTTCCGTGTTGGAGCTGCACTACTATTCAGCCTAAAATCTCTAACAGCTTGAACTCTCTTTTTTAGTTCCGGGTGTTTTCGTATCTCTTCTGGTTTTGCGCCTCTAAGCCATATACAATATCTTACTTTGCCATTAATATAGTCATTCGCACCGGCAAAACGATAAATATATTTTTGTAATTCAGGATCATTTTTTAAAATATCTTCCTTTTCCTGCGATGTTAAAATATAGTTACCATCATCCGTTGGTTTATTACCGTATACCATAGTCGGTACTTTACAAATTGGGCGAGGTCTACTCTCAATTAAAACATCCGGACCATCTAGTAAATATGGATTAATATTATTACACAAAACAGCATTATCTTCTTCAAAAAGAGTTTTCATTTTATCGATGTTTTGTCCAAATCCAATAATTACACAATGAACATGGGCTTTTTCTGAGGCTTCGCTATCCCAAATAAAAGTTTTATAAGCGAATTTGATGTGAATTTTGTATTGATTAATCAGTTTTTCCCATAGTGGATATACTTGTTCTCCCTGAGTAATTGAATTTGTAGAAACAAAAGCACAAGTTATTTTTGTTCCTTGAATATACTCGCTGGCTTTATGATACCACGCCCCGACATAATCAATACTATTACTAAGTTTGATTTTGCCAAAAATAGCCACTGCATCCGCCTTCTGCTCTGAACTCATATTGGAAGCTCCCACAAACGGCGGATTCCCCATCACATAAGAGAGCTTCTCCTTCTCCACCACGCTCTCCCAGTCGATCCGGAGCGCATTTCCCTCGACGATGTTTGCATTTGTCTTGAGGGGCAGGAAGTCCAGCGTCATGCGGACGATGTCCTCGGTCTCCTTCAGCATCTGGCTCTCCGCGATCCAGAGCGCAGTCTTTGCGACCGTGACTGCGAAATCATTGATCTCGATCCCGTAAAACTGGGAAATGCTCACCCGCACCGGATTCAGCACCTCCCCAAAGGAGATCTGGCCGCCGGAGAGCTCGCGGATCACTTCATTTTCCAGCTTGCGGAGGGATGTGTAGGACTCCGTGAGGAAATTCCCTGAGCCGGCTGCGGGATCCAGAAAATGAAGCCCCGCCAGCTTCTCCTGAAAATCGCGCAGCCTCCTCTCCCGCGTCCGCATAACTGTGATCTTTTTGATTTCCGCGACTTCCGCCTTGAGGTCGTCGAGGAAGAGCGGATCGATCACCTTGTGGATGTTTTCGATGGAGGTGTAGTGCATGCCGCCCGACCGGCGGGTCTCCGGGTTCAATGTGGACTCGAACACCGCACCGAAAATGGTCGGACTGATCCCCGACCAGTCGAAATTGTCGGAGGCCTCGCGCAGAATGAGGCTCATAATCTCATCGGTGAAGGGCGGAATCTCGATATTTTCATCGGAGAAGAGCCCGCCGTTCACATACGGAAATGCCGTCAGCAGCGGATCGTCGTCCGAAAGATACTCGTCGCGGTCGGCGATCTTCTGGTCCAGCACGCGGAAGAGGTCACGAAGGCCCTTGCGGGCGGATTTCGCGTCGAACTGGGCCATATAGTCGTGGAACATATTTTTCCGGCCGAAAATGCCCGCGTCCTCCGCATACAGGCAGAACACGAT
>JAFYBS010000089.1 GCA_017540125.1 Eubacterium sp. | reverse complement strand
GTGCTTGTAGCGCAGGCCGAAAAGCTCGGGATGCTGGGTGTGACCGGACTGGAGATGCTGGTTGCCCAGGCGAAGTATGCTGTCGAGTATTTTCTGGACACGCGGATTGACGATGAGAGAATCGATGAGATTTATCAGAAAATGGTAAAGGAAAAAAGAGGATAGAAAGTGAGGTTATGAGATGAAAAAGAAGATCAGTATTTGTTTGGCATTGGTTTTGGCATTGGCCTGTGTGGCCTGCGGTGATGACAAAGAGCAGACAGCCACGACGGCGCCTGACACGGCGACGGAGGCACCGGCAGAGGTGACGGAAGAGCCTGTGGAGGAACCGGAAGAAACCGCGGAGGCAGAGGAACCGGAAACCGAGCCGGAAGAGGAAACAACGGAAGAAGCAGCAAGCTATGACGTGGACGAGCTGGCAGCTCTGTTTAAATCCTTCACCGGAATTCGCGGAACGGCGGGAGGCTCCCTGAAGATGTGTGTGGTAGCCGACAGCTGTCTGGCCTATGCCCAGGAGAAGGAATTATATCTGGCCAGTGAGGCGGACAAGGAGGGATTAAAATCCGCCGTACAGGAAGCGTTCGGAAGACTGAAGAAAAAACAGCAGAAGGAGTTTCAAAAAAATATCAACGAGGATGCCATGCCTATGATCACGGATTCTTTCCAGGATCCGACGGCTTATGCCGGAGAGTTCGAAGACAGCGGTCTGGGAGAGGCATGGAACGCCAAACTGGATGACCCGCACATTCAGGATGACTGGGCTGTATTGTGGGAAGCACTGTTTGATGTTTTATAATTAGCTGATTATACGGGCGGAGTTTATGAAAAAAAGTCGAAGCGTGGGAGTTATCATTCTGGTTGCAATACTCCTCCTGGTGGTTACGATCCTGGACACCTGGAGTGTTTTTGAGATGACTTCGGACCAGACGAGAGATTCCGGAAGTTACCGGCTGGAGTCCATCGGCGGTGAGTTGGAAAACACGATCAGTGACGCCGAAAAACGTACTATGGAACTGACTCTGCAGGTCTACAGCCGACTGGGAGACAGAACTGCGCTTCGTCGTTTTGTATTCGAGCACAAGGATACCATGAAGACCGAGGATAATGGGGCTTTCAACATCTATCTGGCCGGAACCGGATGGGATATCATTCCCGGATTTGTCCGGACGGAGGATTATGTGGCCACGGAACGAAATTGGTATACCGGTGCGGTGAAGAAAAAGGGAGCAACTTATGTTACGGCTCCCTATGTGGACGTGGTAACCGGAAATGTCTGCTATACCGTATCTCAGATGTTACCGGATCATGACACGGTACTTGGCATCGATTATACGATTGATACGATCCAGAAGCATATCAAGGGTCTTTTTGAGGACGAGGCCTGTACCGCCGTGATCGCTACGGAGGACGGTACGATTGCCGGCTGTTCGAAGGAGGACAAAATCAGCAAGCAGCTGGTTGACTCCTATCCGGAATACGCAGGGATTTTTTCACTGGCAAAAAAAAGTGATGATGTGGTGACGACCCGGATTCAGGGAGGGGGAGCCAAGGAGACGGTTTTTGCGGTCAAAGCCGGAAACGGCTGGTACGTGATCGTTTCCGAAGAGGACTGGAACCTGTACAAAGACTCCTACATCCAGCTGATCGTAACGATCGTTTTGTCGGTGGCTCTTTTCGTCATTATCCTGTTGCTTTTCATCAATGCCCAGCGGAGCAGGAAGAGGACCGAAGAGGCACTGGTTTCGAGAAACCGCTTTTTGGAAAGCATCGGCGGAGAGTTTCAGGAGCCGCTTCACCGGATTCTGGAGCGTTCCTCACGGGAGCATGTGGAAAAAGCAACCGACTATGAGGAAGACTTCGCGTCCATCCATGTTGACGGAGGAAAGCTGTCGGAGATGATCCGTCAGATCCTGTCTTACAACAGCCTTATCAGCAAGGAAGAAGAGAAGAAAAAGAAAAAGCAGAAGCTGGCCACTTCCCGTGTTAACCGCCGGTTCCGGACCATGATTGTTGTCTTCATGAGTCTGGTATTGGTATTCAGTATGTATTCCAACATCCGGGCGACCTATAGCTGGGGTACCGTACAGATGCAGCGGGAGGTGGAGCACTATGAGCATCAGCTTTCCTCCTGGATCAGCACGCAGAAAAGTATTCTGGATATGTTCTGCAGTGAGATATCCACACAGCCGGATATGCTGAAGAGCTATCATACGACGATCTCGTACCTGGATGGGATTACCAAGCAGTATCCGGAGATTTCCGTGACATATATCTGCAATCCGGACTGGAATCCGTCGGTATATATGAACAACGGCTGGACACCGGGGGATGAGTGGGACGTGGAGGATCGTCCCTGGTATATCATGACGGAAAAATCAGAAAGCGGCTGGAGTATCTCGGAGCCGTACTTTGACGCACAGACGGGGATGTACTGTGTGACTTTTTCCGAACGTGTTTACAACGACAAAACCGGCGATTTTATCGGTATCTTCGGTATCGATTTTTATATGGACAAGCTGGTGGAGATTCTGGGTGACAGTTATTCGGACGACGGATACGCGTTTTTGGTGGATGCCCAGGGGGATATCATCAATCACCCCAACGGAAACTACCAGATGTCCAAGGAAAAAACAACCAATGTTTCGGATTCGATGTATGGGGACCTGAAGCCGGACGGTGAGAGTACCAAGATTATCCGTGATTATGACGGGGCCGAGAGAAACCTTATCGCTGTTAGGAATTCCGATTCGAATTTTTCCGTGTATGTTGTCAATAATACGTGGGATATTTACGGCAGGGTGGTCCTGTATGGCGGGATTTCCTTCATCGTATTTTTACTGAGTATTATCATCGTTTACCGTTGGCTCACCAGTATGATCCGCTGGCAGGAAGAGGTTAACGAAAAATTGAAGGGATCGGCGGACGCGGCGATCGCTGCCGGTACGGCCAAGAGTGAATTCCTCGCCCAGATGTCCCATGAGATCCGTACACCGATCAACGCGGTCCTGGGAATGAACGAGATGATCCTTCGGGAGTCCGATGACGACAGGATCCTAGATTACGCGGACAACATCCAGACGGCAGGTCGGACACTGCTGACCATCATCAACGGAATTCTCGATTTTTCAAAGATTGAGGATGGAAAACTGGAGATCATGCCGGTGAAGTATGAGCTGGCAAATCTCGTGAACAGTCTGATCCTTTCCATCGACGAGAGAGCCAGAGCTAAATCTCTGGTACTGGAGACGGAAGTGGAGGAGAGACTTCCCTCCGTGATGTACGGAGACGATGTCCGTATCTCCCAGGTGATCATGAACCTTCTGACCAATGCCGTCAAGTACACGGAGCGGGGGAAGGTTATGCTGAGTATCCGCGACGGAGGTCGCGACGGAAACTCGATCTGGTTGAATGTATCGGTGAAGGATACGGGAATCGGAATCCGTGAGGAGGATCGGGAAAAGCTTTTTGAGTCCTTCGAACGACTGGATGAGGAGAGAAACCGGAACATCGAGGGAACCGGACTGGGGATGGCGATCGTCACTAAGTTGTTGCAGATGATGGATTCCTCTCTGGAAGTGGAGAGTGTTTACGGACAGGGATCGACGTTTTCCTTCCGCCTTCGTCAGCAGATCGTGGATGGAACGCCCATCGGGAACTATCTGGATCATATCGAAAAGGAACGCGACAAAGCAGAGGAAGAGACTTATCTGTATTCGCCGCAGGCGCGGGTACTGATCGTAGATGATAATTCCATCAATCTGAAGGTGGCAGTCAGTCTGATCAAGCTTTACGGAATCGTGCCGGATACCGCCTCCTCCGGTGAGGAAGCCATCGGGATGGTGGAAGAAAAATCCTATGACATCATTTTCCTGGATCATATGATGCCGAAGATGGATGGTATCGAGACACTGGCAAAAATGAAAGAGAAAAAGATCCTTCCGCCGCACATCGTAGTGGTAGCTCTGACAGCCAATGCCGTGAACGGAGCGAAGGAGAGATATCTGGATGCCGGATTTGATGATTATCTGGCGAAGCCGATCGAGGTGGCAGCGCTTGAGAAGATGCTGAGAGAGCACCTGCCGGAGGAAATCATAGAGGAAAGGGTCGGGAAGCCGAAGAGGCACAGCGGGACGGAAGCAAAATCGACATCCGGAGGAGAGGCTCCGGTAGGGGTGGACGCGGCCGGGAAAGCCGACACAGCGGATGAGGAAGGGAATGCCGCGGAGAGTTCCGATGAAGGGAATATCTCTTTCCGGGGAGACCCGTTGGAGTATCTGAAATCTAAGGGTGTGAAAATCGAGCAGGGTCTGGCGTACAGTGGAGAAGTCAGAGACTTTTACGTCGAGATGCTCAGCGATTACGCGGAATCCAGAGAGGAACGGAGCCGGGAGCTGGAGGAGCTTCTGGAAAAGAAGGACCTGGCCGGTTATCAGATCTGTGTTCACAGTCTGAAGAGCGTATCGAAAATGATCGGCGCCGATGCCATTGCCGAGAAGGCGTATGCGTTGGAAAAAGCGTCAGGGGACGGAGATGAAGAATTCATCCGCGAGAATCATGCGGATCTTCTGGAGAGTTTTGATAAGCTGGCAACGATGATTACCTATGTGACTAAAGAATGACGGAGGTGACAGCAAATGAAAAAAATACTGGTAATTGACGACGAAAAAATGATCCTCACCAACGCGGAGCATATCCTTTCTTCCAAGTATATGGTTTTTACCGCCCAATCGGCAGAAGAGGGAATGCGTCTATATGAGGAGGAGATGCCGGATTTGGTTTTGCTGGATATCCGTATGCCCGGAATGGATGGATTTGATTTTCAGGACGCGTTGAATGAAAAATATGCCAAGAACATTCCCATCATTTTTATGACGGGTGACGAAAGCAGGGAGATCGAAGGAATCGGTCTGAAGCGTGGTGCGGAGGACTTTATTCACAAGCCGTTTTTGCCGGAGGTTCTGCTGTCACGAATTGAAAAATCATTGGGAAATCTCGATGTATTGAGAATGCTCAGTGAGGAGATGGCCATGGATTCACTGACCGGGTTCTCCAATCGAAGCGGTATCGAACGCAAGCTGCGTGAAACCTGCGAAAGTGAAACCGGTGTTCTGATGGTGCTGGATCTGGACAATTTCCATATCATCAACGACCGCTACGGACACAGTCAGGGCGACCAGATCATCAGTGAGTTTGCGGATCTCATCCGCGGTTCCATCCGGAACGGAGACGATATCGGAAGGCTGGGCGGAGATAAGTTCGTTCTGTTCTGTAAAAATATGCGCGACGAGATGCAGATCAACGTTATTGTTGACCGGCTCAACAACCAGCTGGTGGATCTGACGAAGCATCTGCTGGGAGAAGATATGAAGGTACCTCTGGGGGTTTCGGTAGGAGCTGTGTTTGTTCCGTTCCAGGGGACCGATTATGATATGCTTTATAACAAAGCAGACAAAGCACTTCACCAGATCAAGCAGGAAGGAAAACACGGATATCGGATTTATACCAATCCGGATCTTCCGGATGACAAGACCGATGCCTCGGTGAAGGAAGATATGAACCGCGTCACCAGGATCCTGGAGGAGGAGACCGTGCCTCACAGCACGATGCTTCTGGGACAGGAATCCTTCGGAAATGTTTATCGTTATATGATGCGATATATGAAGCGGTATCAGGGGAAAGCGTATAAGTTTCTCGTGACGGTTGATGTTCACGAAGAGATGCCCACCGATGCCTATACGGGACTGATCACACAGGTGGAAGAGATTCTGAAAAAACAGCTTCGGAACAGTGATCTGATGATGCAGACGAAGGAAAACCAGTATTTCCTTCTGCTGCCGATGATCGATGAGATCAATGTTCCCGGTGTTATCCAGCGGTTGAAATCGGCCTGGGAGAAGACGGAGTGCAGGGATCTGGCAGATCTGACTTTCGATACGGAGGTGATCAGCTGGGAAGAGCTTTCTTCCGAGGCGGAGCGAAAGGACCCGAAGGAATACATACAGTAGTGTGTACCGGTCGGGGGAAGGCAGAGGAACCGCAGAGGAGGGTTTTATGGGAACGACAATCGGGGATCAGCTGGATAGAAAGGTTCAGGAAATCGAGGAAATCCTGAAGGAAGCTTTGCCGGAAGAATCCGGTTACGCCAAAACCATTCTGGAAGCCATGAACTACAGTATCATGGCCGGAGGAAAGAGGCTTCGTCCGTTGCTGATGAGAGAGATGTTCTATCTTTTCAGCGGAGGCGACGAGACAGTTCTGCGACATTTTATGGTCGCCATCGAGATGATCCATACCTATTCTCTGGTACACGATGATCTGCCGGCGCTGGATGATGATGATATGCGTCGGGGACGTGAGTCGACTCACAAAAAGTTCGGAGAGGCTATGGGAATCCTGGCCGGTGACGCTCTCCTGAACGCAGCGTATGAGCAGATATCAACGGCGTTAAGCGCCGTGGCCAAACGGGAGATCGTGGGTGCCATAAAGAAAAATGATCAGATGTGGCGTGCCGTGATGGCCTTTCGGAAACTGGCATCCTGTGCCGGAGTGAGCGGAATGATCGGCGGACAGGTGGTCGATGTGGAAAACACGGGAAAAGACATCGATGCCGAGATGCTGCTCTATATCTACCGCGGAAAAACCAGTGCGCTGATCGCTGCCGCTATGATGGTGGGAGCGATTCTGGGAGGGGCGGATGAATACTCGTTGCAGATGATCGAGCGGATTGGCTGCGATATCGGAATGGCGTTCCAGATTCGGGATGATATTCTGGATGTCACCGGAGATTCCGAGGAGATGGGAAAACCGGTTCACAGCGATGAAGGACAGAACAAATTCACCTACGCGGCGATCCATGGGATCGAGGACAGCGAGAAGGCGGTGGAGGAGTACACGGATCAGGCGTTGAAACGGTTGGAGGCTCTTCCGGTTGCCACTTCCCGAGTTGAGACGAAAGAGTTTCTGAAGGGGTTATTTTTGATGATGGCGAAGAGGAATCAGTGATTCCGAAAGCGATATGGGGGAATACAGGAACATTGAAAAAGATTTTGGATGAGATATGCGAGGCAAATGATATACATCATATCGACCCCTCGGATTATCGTATATTGGCAAGAGAAATCCGGCGCCGACTGGTGCGTACCGTCAGTTCTACAGGCGGGCACCTTTCGGCGTCACTTGGCGTGGTGGAACTGACGATAGCCCTTCATCTTGTACTGACATTTCCGGAGGATAAGCTGGTGTGGGACGTGGGACATCAGTCCTATGTGCACAAGATTCTCACCGGACGGGATGAGGAGATGTTTACGCTTCGTCAGCTGGGAGGTCTGAGCGGGTTCCCGGATGTCAGGGAGAGCGATGCGGATGCCTTCAGTGTGGGGCATTCTTCTACCTCGATCTCTGCGGCGCTGGGCTTGGCGAAGGCCAGAGATTTGCGGGGGACGGAGGAAAAGGTTTTTGCCGTGATCGGTGACGGAGCACTGTCCGGAGGCATGGCCTATGAGGCGATGAACAACGCGGTCGAAGCGAAAACCGGCCTGGTCATCGTTCTGAACGATAACACCATGTCGATCGCTCCGAATGTGGGAGGGATGTCGAATTACCTGGGACAGATCCGGTCGGATCGCCGGTACCGCAACCTGAAGCTGCGGGTGGAGGAAGCCCTGGACCGGGTTCCGACGGTAGGGATTCCGCTGGCGGACAAAATCCGGAAAACCAAGGATTCTCTGAAACATTTGCTGTTGCCCGGGATGCTTTTTGAGGATATGGGTCTGACGTATATCGGACCGATTGACGGGCATGATATCGAAGCGATGAAGGAAGCGTTTGAAGCGGCTTCGTCCATGAACGATGAGACCGTGTTGGTGCATGTGATCACGAAAAAGGGGAAGGGGTATAAACCGGCCGAGGAGAAGCCGGACCTTTTTCACGGGATTGGTGCGTTTGATATCCGAACCGGTGAGCCCCTGGATTCCGGGGAGGATTCTCCGATCACCTATACGGATGTTTTCAGTGCCTGGCTGGAGGATCGGGGAGAAATCCATGACGATCTGGTTTCGGTCTGCGCGGCGATGCCGGATGGGACCGGCGTTACGGCTTTTGCGGAAAAATATCCGGATAGGGCCTTCGATGTGGGAATTGCCGAAGAGCATGCGGTGACGTTTGCGGCAGGTATGGCGGCCGGAGGTCTGCGACCGGTGGTATCCATTTACTCTACGTTTTTGCAGAGAGCCTACGATCAGATGCTGCACGATGTCTGCAATGCTTCGTATCCCGTGATCTTCGCGGTGGATCGGAGCGGGATCGTCGGACATGACGGTCGGACGCATCAGGGTGTTTTTGATCTGTCTTATCTGATCCCCATGCCCGGTATGACGGTGATTTCTCCCATGGACGGAGAGGAGCTGGTATCGGCGCTGGATTATGCTTATGAATGTGAAACGGGGCCGGTGGCGATCCGTTATCCCAGGGGGACGGCTTACCGGTATTCCCCGGATGAGGATGAGTTTCTTTCGACAGACCGGGCGGATTTTTTGAGAGGAAAAGCCGAAGTGCTGTCAGAAGGTCGGGAGGCAGTGATCTTTGCTGTCGGAGATATGGTGAAGACGGCGCTTGCCGTCCGGGATGAGCTGGAAGCGGAGATGGTCCGCGTGACGGTGGTGAATATGAGATTTGTGAAGCCGTTTGATGAGGAGATCGTTCGCGAGCTGGCAGGGAAGCATACCGTGGTTGCGACGCTGGAAGATAACGTGCTTACCGGGGGCTTTGGGGAGAGTGTCGGTGCCTTTTTACAGCGAGAGGGAATTCAGGTTAAGGGATTTTTGAATCTGGCGCTTCCGGATGAGTTTATCCCCCATGGGAGCGCGGAGGAGTTGTATGGCGTATATGGGTTGGATGCAAAAAATGTTGCGGACACTATACGGGAAATGTATCATAGAGTTAGGTGATGGATTTGTTACTGGCTCGGGGCGCGGTCGCAGACAGTCTTTTTCGTTCGGCAGGCTCACTCAAAAAACTGCTGCTGCCGCCCCTCGTTGAGCATTTCATTCGGATTGCATACGGCTGAATTAAATTGATTTACTGGTGGTATTTTGTCTTATTATTAATTGACATCTGAATAGGAATAGTGTATAATATTTATATATTGGAGATGTAGTTTGAGTATGATTTGGAGGGCGAGATGAACGCAGTGAAAGAGCTCCGCGCCACGATGAGTCTGAGTGCTGTCCAGAGAGAGGCGATTCGTCAGGCGAAGGCGACGTTGGCAGTGGAGGATATGTCGTTTCCGGATGAGTATATGCCGGATTTGAAGGATTTGGTTACCGGCCGAATCTCTCGTGAAGAGTATCAGGCCAGAATCGCTTGCGTATGAGGAGTGTCGATAAGTACGTATATCCGGGTACCCGGGTTCTGGTTAACAAGTATGGTTGCCGCGATGCGGGAGAACTGAAGGAATTGGAATCGAGATCGGTTATGGGAAATCTCGTTTATCTTCAGCTCCATCCGCTTGGCGGCGATTTTGATTTTCAGCATCTAAAGGATATCCATCGTTTTATTTTTCAGGATGTTTACGACTGGGCAGGGAAGATCCGAACCATCGATATCGGAAAGAACAATCTGTTTTGCCGCGCAATGTTTATCAACGATTACGCGAAGGAAGTGTTCGGGGATTTTTATTCTTCCTGTTACGATTCGAGAGGGGACCGGCAGTGTTTTACGGATTGTGTGGTGAAGCATTACGCGGATCTGAACGCGCTTCATCCTTTCCGTGAGGGGAACGGGAGAACGCAGCGGGAGTTTACCAGAGAGCTTTGTCTCAAATGCGGGTATATTTTTGATCTGACCGGAACCTCCTACAAGGAAATGGTTCAGGCGTCGGTGTTGTCGTTTGATAAGGGGGATAATTCCAAGCTGTCCCGAATTTTTCAGAAGTGCATCGTGCCGAAGTCGGAGTATCAGGATCTGCAGGAGAGGCTGGCGTCGGTGACGATGATTTTTTCAAGGGATGATATTGATCGGTGATGGAATGGAGGCTATTGGCAAAAAGTGAGTAAAGAACGACTGGATGTCATGCTGGTAAACCGCGGACTGGTGGAGTCGCGAACGCAGGCGAAGGCCATGATCATGGCCGGAGAAGTGTTTGTGGATGATCAGCGGGAAGACAAGGCGGGAAGCATGTTTCCGGAGGACGTCCGGATTGAGCTGCGTGGGAAAAAGATGCCCTATGTCAGCCGCGGCGGATTCAAGCTGGAGAGGGCGTTGGCGGTGTTTCCGATTGGAGGTGGGCCGGGATCCGGCAGTGCCGGCTCCGGGCAGGAGGAAGAGTGCCCTGTGCAGGAGACGGACGGAGAGGTGCTGACAGGAGAGAAAAAGAGTGCTCAGCTGGACGGTCTCACCTGCATGGATGTGGGGTCCTCCACCGGGGGATTCACGGATTGTATGCTTCAGAACGGAGTCGGGAAGGTTTATGCCATCGATGTGGGGACCAACCAGTTGGCCTGGAAACTGCGGCATGATTCTCGCGTTGTGGTGATGGAGAAAACGAATATCCGTCATGTGCAACCGGAGGATATCGGCGAGAAGGTGGATTTTGTCTCCATCGATGTGGCTTTTATCTCATTGTCTTTGGTTTTCGGTCCGGTCCGTGCCCTGATGAAGGAGGAGGCCCGGATGGTAGCCCTGATCAAGCCGCAGTTCGAAGCCGGCCGTGAGCAGGTCGGGAAAAAGGGTGTGGTGCGTGATCCCGCCGTGCACGAGGAAGTGATCCGGAAGGTGATGGGCTATGCCGTAGACGCCGGGTTTACCATACTGGGACTGGATCACAGTCCAATCCGCGGACCGGAAGGGAATATCGAGTATCTGTTGTACCTCGGGTGCGGCGAAGGAGATGTGGGAGAGTGGGAGACTGCCATCGTTCAGGTGGTCGAAACGGCGCATGAGACGCTGCAGTAACTTGAAGAAGAAAGATATCCGATGTCATAAATTATTCAGGGAAGGACACCCATGAATCCATCACTTACCACTCTCTGCTATATCGAGAAAGACAACCAATATCTGATGCTTCATCGTGTGAAGCTCGTATACGAAGGAGATACCCTCGTGCAGTCCGTATTGAATTAAGGGGACATCATGGAAATACAAGTTGTTATTCAACCGATGATTGTGATCATTGTACTCGTTCTGATTGGTTTTTTTCTCGAAAAACGCGGAACGGTCGACCGGATCACCTCGAAAAATATATCTACCATCATCATGGATATCTGTAATCCTGCACTGATGCTTTATTCGGCACTGTCCGGACAGGTTCAGGCGGACCATACGGAGATTCTGACCGCGGCAGGTTTGGGCGCCGCTTTTTATTTCCTGCTGGTTGTGATTGGTTTTGTATTCCCGCGCATCATCCGTGTCGAGCGATCGGAACGCCATTTTTATAATGCCATGTGCGTCTATACGAATGTCGGTTTCATCGGAATTCCGGTAGCTCACGCGATACTTCCCGCGGATGGCATGTTGTTCGTGCTTGTCTGTAACGTGATGTACAGTCTTCTTTTTTACACTCACGGTGTCATCGTGCTCAGCGGGGGAAAAGAGCGGATCCGTCCCGGAAAAATCTTCAGTCCCGGAACGATCGCAGCCATACTCAGTTTGGTGCTGTTCTGGTTCCGGGTTACCCCACCGGCCGTCGTGGTGGAACTCTTCGATTATATCGGGGGTGCCACGGTTTTTCTATCGATGATGCTGCTCGGTGTGGCGATCGCCCGGTCCAACCTGATCGAGGGTATGAAAAATATCCGCATCTGGTTGTATGTTCTTCTTCGGATGATCCTTTTTCCAACCGCGCTGATCCTGGTTCTTTCCGTGGTGGATTTTCCTGAAACCATCGAAAACAGTATGTGTCTGATGGCAGCGATGCCCATCGGAAACCTCCCGTTGATCCAGGCTGAGAAAACGGGTGAGGATACCACACTTCTCTCCGGTGCCATCGCGATCAGTACGATCGTTTCCATGATCACTATCACGGTTTTCATGTCGGTTGTTTAGGGATACTGTTTCCTCAAATTGATGGTGGACATCTGTCGGAAAGCGTGGTATAATAGCTTTCAAAAGAAGCTGAACACAAAGGATTTACTGAGATATAGAAAGAGAGGTAATCTCCATGAAAAGAACAAACCGTATAAAAGCTGCTGTTGTGACGGGAGTGCTTTCGCTGGCGCTTGCGATCCCGGTACTTACACCGAATGCGGGTATCATCCCGGGGGATTCGCAGATTACGACACAGGCAGATGCCAAAACAATGCTCAGCATGAAAGCAGCGAAAAGGAAGCTGAAGAATGTCCTTCTGGCAGATGGTTATCCGTCAACCTATCGCGTAGATTATTTCAAAACCTATCCGAAAACATATGCGTTCGGTATCACCAATTGTACCAGCAGCGGATGCGAGACGGTAGGGTACGCCGAAGTAAACAAGTACACAGGAAAGGTCAAGTACGAGATGGGCGAACCGGATTGAAATTGAATAACGAAGCTCATCAATACTTGAATGATATCTGGGTCTATTCGGTAAAAAGGGGTGTGGAAAAATACCTCTCCGCCGTATCGGGAAGAATCGTTACGACGGTTTTGCCGGGGCCCAGTTTTTTTGCGAGCTGAAGCGCGGCGGCTACATTCGTTCCGGAGGAAATACCGCAGAGGATCCCCTCCTTTGAAGCGAGGAGCTTGGCGGTTTGGATCGCGTCCTCATCGGTGATCACACAGATTTCGTCGTATATTTCACGGTTCAGGATTGACGGGATGATACCGTCGCCGATCCCCATCTGCATGTGCGTTCCGATGGTACCGCCGGCGAGTATCGCTGCTTTTTCGGGTTCGATTGCCCAGATTTTGATATCCGGATTCTTTTCCTTTAATACTTCACCGATTCCGGTCAGTGTACCACCGGTTCCGATACCGCTGCAGAACCCGTGGATCGGACCGTCGACCTGATTCAGGATTTCGACGGCGGTTGCTTTTTTATGTGCCATAGTATTATTCGGGTTGTCAAACTGCTGCGGGACATATACGTTCTCGTCCTCATCCCGCATGCGAAGCGCGAGCTGAAGGCATTCTTCGATGGCTTTTCCGATATCACCGGCATCGTGGATGAGTTTGACCTTCGCGCCGTAGTGGCGTACCAGCTTTGCCCGTTCCTCACTTACGGAATCCGGCATGATGATGATCGTCCGATATCCCTTCACCGCGCCGACCAGAGCCAGACCAATCCCCTGATTTCCGCTGGTAGGCTCGACGATGGTTGTTTTTCCCGGTTCAATCTCACCATTTTTCTCCGCCTCTTCAATCATATTCAGCGCTGTTCTGGTCTTGATGGAACCTCCCACATTCACCCCCTCGTATTTTACAAGCACTTCCGCGCAGGAGCTGTCCGTCAGTCTCCTGAGACGGATCATGGGGGTTTCTCCTACTGCTTCCAAGATATTGTCGTATATCACGGTTTTCTCTCCTAAATATTCATATTTTTTGGGTGCCACACCTCGTAGAGGGGCATTTCGTAGCTACGCTGTCCATTCTACATCATTTTTCTCAGAATTTCAAGAGCAGCCTTTGGTGACATAACTCTTGCATTCAAGTCGGATTTCAACTATAATGATTTAGATGCTTATTACATACGAGGAGGGGCTACGATGAATAACAGTAAACGAAACACATTAATGAGACGGTGTATTGCCGTTTTTCTGGTACTTGTTATGCTGGCAGGGGCTGTGCCCGGGGTTGAAGGCGCTACATCTGCTGCGAAGGAAACCGGGAAAAAGGGTGTCACGGCTGCTGCGAAGGAGACCGGGAAAAAGAGTACCATAGCTGCCGTGAAGGAGACCGAAAAAAATAGTGAACGGGATAGTTCGGCCCGGCAGAAGAAGGCATCGGACTCAGATAAGGTTGGTCAGTATGATCTGAGTGTCGTAGAGACGGACTATCTGACTTCCCATACGGATCAGTCCAATGTTCTTACCGACGAGCAGGTAAAGGCGATGTTCGGAAATGACGCCGCAACCGGGAAACCCACGGTTGAGGATGCCAAAGCCTCCGATCTGACATTCAGTGAGGAGATGTACAGAAAACTCGGTCTTGTTAAGGAGAACGAAGATGTGGTTAAGAATCTCCAGGATATGAGGACCGATGAGTCCAATCAGGATGTCCTGGCAGGAATGACCATGGTAGATCCTCAGGAGCTGATGCTTGGTTATATCAACAGGGAAAATGAGAGGATTGGAACATTCCGTACGATCAATAATATGGATGCCAACGATATCGCTACCATTGATTCAGATTATAATAATTTGCAAACGAATGCGGATGTTTATAAAAAATATGAGAACAATCTCAATAACGGAAACAAAAAGTATCAGTGTCATAACATGGTTGGGATCGATATTGACGGTGACGGTTTGGATGAACTGGCTTATTTAGGTATATACTATGATAAGGTGGACGGAAAAAATCAACAATGTTTTGTGGATATCGAGATTTTTAAAAGAAAATATTACTTAAGCTCTTATTATGGTGACCATTGGGAATGGGTCAGCATGGGAACGGTTGTAAAGGAAGCAATTTCGGATAAAGGGAACGACTTTGTTTCGGAGATGGAGGTGCGGAGTGATCTGGCCTATACCTCGATGGCGGTAGGCAATTTCGATGGAAAAGACGACGGTCGGAAAGAGTTGGCCTTTTATCTCCCGTCGAAAAAGAAGACAAACGGCAAGATTGACGCGCGGGTGCGGGTACTGAGCTTTGGAAATGACTTCAAGGTAAGCAAGAGTCAGGATGTGTATCTGCGGGATATCAACACGGATGTATCATATCTGGATAAAGACTGGAAACTCCCGATCGTATCGCTGTCTACTACCCAGACGAGGCTCGGAAAGAAGCTTGAAGATCAGAGCAAGACCTTAAGCCGTTATGCCACGCATGATGATCTGGTGATCGGAATTTCGGTACCGGGAGTCTATCGGGATAAATACAACGGTTCTTATAATCCGCTGAATTCATGGCTTTCCGTCTATTCCTTTGAAGGTGGTGCGAAAGCCCTGTTTAAAAAACAACTATCAAGCTACAAGGACAGTGATGGCAAGTATAGCAGAATGCTCGGCATCAACACATGTGACGCGGATTTGAACGGTGATGGTTACAAGAATCTGGTTGTGGCCGGTGTCAAGGAAGAGGGGATCCCTGACAGTAAATCCCAGTCTCACGGGGTCGCTAGTGCCAAGAAGAATCTTGTGAACGTTCTTTATGTCGATAAGGATGGAAACTATAATCTTCTCTGGGAAAAGCCCAAGGAAGTCAAAGCGCCGGGAAATCTTGATGTGGATAACTTTACCAGAGCAGGAACTTCTGTAAATCCCGGAAGTGTGCTTGCGCCCATCGCTTTGTGTGCCGGTCATTTCTCGCCGGGAGGACC
>JAFYBS010000088.1 GCA_017540125.1 Eubacterium sp. | reverse complement strand
TCTTACGATATTTGGCCAGTTCACCCACCAGGATATCAAAGCTGTTGCTGTACGACTGGCAGCTCTTCGCATTGACAGTGGTCTTCATGTCCGGCTTGAACAGGGCGCATTTTCTGTCCAGCACACACAGTGATACGCAGGCGTGCATGGAGAGCTTTTCGAATATCATCTCCCCATCCGTTAACAGCGCGAGCTCCTCCGCATCAAGTCCCGCTTCCAGACGGTTCTCCACAGCCGACATGACCTCCATGCCCACTGCCCTGCCCTGCTCTTCCAGCTTTACCGGCTCATCCAGAAAACATACCGTGTTATCCCAGTCAAAATAATCCAGTAAAGATGAGTTTTTCGGGACACCGTCCAGATCCTCGCTGCCGGGATAGATGACTATCTCATCCTCCTCAGACACCGATCTCTGGGTCTCGGGATCAAAGGATCTGATGGAATCTATCTCATCTCCCCACAGCTCCAGCCTGTATGGAAAGGTTGCATTCAGCGGGAAGACATCCACTATATCTCCCCTCACGGCAAACTGCCCCGGCAGTGTGACACTGTACTGCCTCTCGTATCCGGAGCCCGCCAGGGAGTTTTTCAGCTTTTCAAGGTCTATCTCCTCGCCGCGCTTTATTGTGAGGATGAATTTACGCATGTCGAAGGGCGCAATGCACCGGTTCATGAGAGCATCAAAAGTAGTGACCACGGTACTGATGCCCGCCGTCACATTCTGATAGACCTTCAGCCTGTCGGATGCAATTGATCCGCCTCCCACATCCGACTTGTAGAACAGCATATCCCTTCCCGGAAAATACATGGTCTCTTTTCTGAAAAAAGACAGATTCTCCAGCACGTCATACGCCTTCTGCTCCGTATAGGTGACAAACAGAAGGCTCTTGTCGTCCCCGCATAACGCAGAGGCCATGTGAGGTTTTGCCGCTTCCGCAATACCGCTTATCTCGATCTTTTTGTTTTTTTGTATCTCTTTTTTGGTTTTGTCGTAGTCTTTCCACTCCAAGAGCGGATCGTAAAAGGATCTCATCATTTTTTTCCGTTAAACCTGTTCATTGCCTCATCGATGTTGCCCGACAATATCATAGCGACAGCCTTCGCTGCGTCTGCGCTTGCCGATTCCACCGCCTTTTTATCCTCCTCGGGGAAATGAGAGAGCACCCAGTCCGCAAGATCGTATTCAGGCGGTTTTTTACCCACGCCGACCTTTATCCTGGGGAAATTGTCCGTCGCCGTCATGAATATGATATTCTTGAGTCCGTTGTGCCCGCCGGCACTTCCCTTTTTGCGGATGCGTATACGCCCCGGATCAAGCTCTATGTCATCGGATATCACCAATAGTTCGCTCTCCGGATCCAAATCGTAATAATCCACTATCTCCCCGATGCACTCGCCCAAGAGATTCATATAGGTCTGCGGCTTGCACAGTATGACTTTCACACCCTCTATGATGCCGCGCCCCAAAAGTCCCTTATGTTTTTTCTCCGTAAGAGGGATATTGTACTTTTGTGACAGGATGTCTATCACGCCAAATCCCGCGTTATGTCTGGTGTTTTCGTACTGTAAGGTAGGGTTTCCGAGCCCTGCTATCAAATACACTTGTTTTGCCTCCGTTTGTTTCACTTTTTAAAACCGTAAAAGCGCACCGGAATAAATATCCGGTGCGCGAAAAAAATCTTTATACCGATCTTTCCCTATTCAGCCTCTGCCTCCTGCCTGTATTTGTCGAGGATCATCGTCTGGATGCGGTTTCTGGTGTCTGTCCTGATGGGATGTGCTATATCCCTGTACTCGCCCTCAGACGTTTTCTTGCTGGGCATTGCGATAAACAATCCCTTTTCTCCGTCCACAACTTTGATGTCATGGATCACGAATTCCTCGTCGATAGTGATCGAAGCGATCGCCTTCATCTTGCTGTCTCCATCCATCTTGCGGATGCGAATGTCAGTAATTTCCATGTTCTAAACTCCTTTGCTAAGTAAATGTGTTATTGTGCAAAACCCTCCCCAATTTGATAAAATGACCGCCCGGATCCGATAAATCGCAACCGCTCACTCCGGGCGACCACACTATCATCAGATCTCGTATCTTGTCCGCTCACCTGATACTACCAGAATTTCTCCGTCTCCGCAATAGTAAGTATTGGGTTTCAATGTACCGCGGCTCTCCACGATGCAGTTCTCGATATGTGTGTTATCTCCGATATAAACATCATTGAGGATGATAGAGTTCTTGATAACACAGTTTTTGCCGATGAAAGCTTCCTTGAACAGAATCGAATTCTCAACCTTGCTGTTGATGATACAGCCGCTGGCCACAAGGCTGTTGCGGACTTCCGAGCCCTCGTTGAACTTGGCGGGCGGAAGATCGTCAACCTTGGTGTAGATCTCCGGAGCCTCGTGGAAGAAGTAATTTCTGACATCCGGCTTCAGGAAATCCATGTTGGTCTTGAAATACGAATCAACTGTGGAAATGTTGCTCCAATACTCAGGCATCTTGTATCCGTAGATACGCTTCATGTCCTTGTAACGGATCAGGACATCTGTTACAAAATTCCATCTGTCTTCAGATGCGCACTGCTCCAAAAGCTCTATGAGCTGTCTGCGGCGCATGATGTAGATTCCGGTAGATACGGTGTTGGATCTGGCCACCATAGGCTTCTCCTCGAAATCCGTAATCCTCGAGCTCTCATTCATGCGGATGACACCGAAACGGCTCGCATCCTCGGCTGATGAGAGATCCTTGACCGCGATGGTGATATCGGCACGCTTCTCAACGTGGTAATCCAGCATCTTGTTGAAATCGATCTTATATACACAATCGCCGCTGGAGATGATTACATAAGGCTCATGGCATCTCTTCAAAAATTCGATATTCTGATAGATGGCATCCGCCGTACCGCGGTACCACCAGCTGTTGTCGGATGTGACCGTGGGCGTGAATACGAAAAGACCGCCCTGCTTACGTCCGAAATCCCACCATTTAGAAGATG
>JAFYBS010000087.1 GCA_017540125.1 Eubacterium sp. | reverse complement strand
GTAAGATGGAAAAAGTAGTTACTCTGTGAGGTGAGCGATTGAAGGACCAATAATGAAAGATATACTGTTCCTCCAGCAGTCGTCGGAACCGGCGACGGAGGCTGACAAGTCGCTGATCCTTGATCTGCAGGACACACTGAACGCTCACCGTGACCACTGTGTCGGGATGGCCGCAAATATGCGCGAAGGCAAAGTGAGGATGCTGCAAGCTTGCTTGTGAGCATCCGAGCGCGCCCGCGACCGAGGACGAAGTCCGAGGTGATCGGTGTGAAGAAGCGGATGATCGTGGTGGCGATGGGATTCCTGCCGGTCGTGATGATCAATCCTGAGATTATATCGAAGTCCGGGGAGTATGAGGCGGAGGAAGGATGCCTGTCCTTAACCGGTACGAGAAAGACAACGAGATATCGGGACATCGAGGTCAAGTACCAGGATCCGTCGTTCAAGTGGCAGAAGCAGAAGTTCTCCGGACCGATCGCACAGGCGATTCAACATGAGTGTGATCACATCGCTGGCGTGATAATTTAGTTCCTACAACCCCATGCACTCGCAAATCCAAATGTCTATGACGCAAGGTTATACTTTAGTTGAAACAAGTATCATAGATGTGGATTGGGGGTGTTTCTTATGGATGCAGTGAGGAATACGAAAAAAAATTGGTATACGATTGACAAGAACGTGTTCGGTTGGGTTCCGGACTGTGCATTTTTGAATACGCTGGGAGAGATTGGTGTGCGTGGGCATGTTGAGCGCGCACTTGACCAGTTCAGTGTGATGATTTGTTGTTCCGATGAGCAGAAGCAGGAATTGATGGACCGACTTGGTAGTGAGTATTCTCTTTCTTATGTGCCAAGAGGCAGGGCAAAAGCGTACTTTTTTGGAGTCGGACTTGCTCATCATGGCTTTGTCAAGGCGGTAACCGGATTCTTCAGAGCGTGAGCCCCAAACAAGGCGGTTGATTATTTTGCACCTTGGATGTATAATGGGAGAGTTGAGACATTGAGGTAGAAGGGGATAATAACTGACAGGAGGATTGTTTCAATGGATGAGATTATGCAGAAAAAGGCAGAAATGATGCTTGATGTGGAGATGCTACCTGATGTGATAGACGATGTGCCGCATAAGGGATTCAGAAAACTCACAAATACGGAGATGGCCGCGGGAAAACTTGTATTTTCCAGTATTATCAAGCATATTCAGAGCCCTTCTCCCGCAGGATTATACAAGGTGACTATTCCCAACGGGATTGGAGAACTTGGCAAACTGAAGGATGGAACTGGCTACTTTGGAGGAGTAGTCGGCGGCGACGGGAAGTTTATCAGTCAGGCCAGGCTGAACCCTGTGCAGAAGGTACCTGTCAATCCGACCATGATGTTTATGGCGGTTGCTGTGGCAAGTATATCGATGAAGCTTGAGCAGATTCAGGAGACCCAGAGAGAAATACTGGAGTTTCTCGAAAAAAGAGAAAAATCGAAGATTCTTGGTAGTGCAAAGATACTCGATGAGATTTCAAAAGAGCTTAAGTTCCATTGGGATAATGAGAAATACAGGGATGCCAAGTATATTTTGGTTCAGGATATCAAAAAGGAAGCTGCGCAGAATATCATTTTTTATAAAGATCTTGCCAATAAGGTTGCGGAAACCGATTCACTCGTTCATTTGGAAACAGACCTTGATGACCAGTTAAATGATTTTTCGGATAATTATCGTTTTTACAAGCTTTCGATGGAGATGTATGCGCGTGCATCCTTGCTCGAAGTGCTTTTGCTTGAGGATTTTGACAGCAATCACCTGAAGGGCATAGTGGATAGGCTTCAGGAGATGTCCGAGCAGCAGGTGCTGTTTTATGATAATTGTCGGAATAGTCTCGAGAAATATGCGAGATCAACTGCAGAATCATTCTTTACCGGGGTTGGATCCGGTGTGGTAAAGGGCGTCGGAACATTTTTATCATGGATTCCCGGTGTAAATGAGACAGGGGCAGATAAGGCGCTGAAATCTACCGGAGATGATATGGATAAGAGTATTGATAAAAAGGTTGAGCGGAAGTTTGCCAAGATAGATGAGTTTAAGGCCGGGGCAATGGGCGAATACATCGAGAATATCAAATCTATTGATATGATGTATACGAAGCCGATGACTCTTTTATTTGATGATGAGAATGTGTATGTAGGAATTGAGGAAGAAGTAGCATAAAAGAATTCGATGAAAATGGGTGGCAGCTCTCGTGGCTGCCATTCGTTTACACCCGCAAATCCAAAATGAGAGGATTTCTGTTATACTGGCATCAGGATCCGTCCTGACAGACAGAAATCCGGGGATGCAATTGTACAAGCGGCATAAATCGGAGGTGTCTTATGGGCAGATATACGGATTCGTTGCAGGATCTGAGCTTTGATCTCTATCCGGATGACGATGATTTCGAGCAGAAGCTGGCGGAGGTTGCCGGGCAGTTTCGTCCGTTTGATGTGGCACTGACGGCTTTTCTCGTTGAGAACGGCATGATCGGGGAGACAGCATCGGCAGATGAAATCGTCGAGTTCATCACCGGACGGTTCAAGGCAGCGGGGATCGAACCACCGAGACACCGGAAAAAATGGTTTTCCGAACATAAGTCGATCAAGAGAGATACAGCTTTCGATCTTTGTTTCGCCCTTGGTTTGAGTTTGGATCAGGCGGAGGACTTTTTCCGGAGAGTATGTCTGGAGAGAGGCTTCGACGGTCACGATATGAAGGAGATCGTCTTCCGGTATGCGATTCGCAAGGGGCTTTCGTATGCGCAGGCGAAGGAAATCCTCGGGCAGATCCCGGTGGTCAAGGCAGAGAATAAGATTGGGAACGGCGAGGTCGTCTATACGGAGATGATCCAGTCCGAAGTCGATGAGATGGATTCGGAGGAGGAACTGATCGCCTATCTCACGGAGTCGGCGGAAGGATTCGGCTACAACAATGCGACAGCGACGCGGTTTATCCGCACGCTTTGGGAGGAAATTGCTGGTGAGGATGGCCTGGCGGAAAAGGAACGGCGGGATCATCATGTTACCTATGAGGAGGACACGGAGAACTATGGGAAGGCGGATGGCAGAATGCGTGTCCGGACGCCGAAAGGTGATTCGCTATGGGAAGTATACCTGCAGATCCTCGGTCTGAGTTATATCGATATGAAAAAGGTTGGAACGGATCGGTCATTGAAGCCGATTTTGGTAGATAAAGATTTCATGCCTCACCTTGCCGAGGATTCGTTTCCGGATCGTGATGGACTGAACAAGATCCTGAACGGTGAGCATCTGTCCCATGAGCGGGTGCGCAAGATCCTGATTCTCTTGGCTTTTTACCGGTATTGGGCGAAGCTTTTGGTCGAGACCGGTGACTATGAGGTCAGGGGCGGTGAGCTGACGCGCTGCGAGCATATGATCAACAACTATCTGGTGGATGCGGGCTATCCGACGCTGTACATCGGAAATCCGTATGACTGGCTCATCCTGTATTCGCTGGCGAACAGTGATGTTCCTTTGATGACATTTCGGGGATTCATGCAGGAGCTCTATACGAGGACAATTGAGGAAACGGCATAATAATCGATGCCGGATCGAGGACAAGAGTGAAAAAATCTCTGAAAGAGCATTTTTTTCACTCTGCATGTTTGTGCCGGAGCGTCACAAACATTGCATGGATGGCAGACTGCGAATAAAAAACTTACAGTTTTTTTGAGATTCGCGTCGCCACTCTGTCGCTACGCTCCAGAATAGGGGTAACCATGAAACAGCTGACAGACAGAAGGCAGGCACTGCCGAAGTACACGATACTGGACTTCGGCAGGTCGGAAGGAACTCTTACGAGTTCCCTTGAAGTCGCTCAAAGCCGCGACGGGCTCCCTCGATCGGAGATCGGGGGCAGAAAGGATTCCCGTGGGTACAGCTATACCATCATGGCGGAGTCCGGTCGCGGTGCGTCCTGTATCGTCTATCAGGGTTTCTATGAGAACAGCCTCGGTGAGAAAAAGACAGTATACATCAAGGAGTGCTATCCACATTCCGTAAAAATGACTCGGACCGGGGACGGAACACTTTCTTGTGAAGATGCAGAGGTGTTTGAGGATTATAAAAAACGGTTCCGGGATTCTTTTTCCCTCTGCAACCGGATTTTCGAGACGGAGGGTCTGACCAACACGACCTCTAACTACATGGATATCCATGAGAAAAACGGAACGCTCTACACGGTGATCACCTACCGGCAGGGACAAGAGCTGTCACTGTCGACGGAGAAATCGTTGAAGGAGATCATCCGGATCCTGAAGAGCGCGGCAAAGGCGATTGCGAAGATCCATGACAACGGCTTTCTTTATCTGGATACCAAGCCGGATAATGTTTTTGTGCTGGATGAGATGAATGAGTCCATCCAGCTTTTTGACTTTGACTCGATGATTCCTATTGATGCGAAAGGGGATCTCCATCAGTACCGGATTTCCTACTCAAACGGATTTGCCCCGTTAGAACAGAGGAGGGGGAGGCTTGACCAGATTGGAAAGTACACGGATGTGTACGGAGTGGGGGCTCTTCTTTTTTATCTGGTATTCGGACGGGTGCCGCAGGCACCGGACTGTGATCCTTTTGTCGTCTACGATTTTTCGCAAGCACGCTTTGATCCATATCCGTATCGAGACCGTCTGTTTCTTCGGATGGGTGCATTTTTCAAAAACACATTGGCGGCGTCCTTCGATGACCGGTATCCGGACATGTCACCGGTGATTGCGGATCTCGAGGCGATGGAAAAAGATGCTGACCTGACCGGTGTGTTCCTGCATGACAGCTACTATCCTGTGCGGGCTGACCTGATCGGCAGAGATGCGGAGATACAGGAGATATGCGATTTCCTTGATGCCGGGAAAGGGTGCCTTTTCATCGACGGTATGGGTGGTATCGGGAAGAGTACCCTTATGCGAGCCTGCCTTGATAAAAAGAGGGGGCAGATCGATACGGTGTTGTATCTGTACTTCGAGGATTCGCTGATGGCCACTGTCGCCGATGATGGAAAGCTTACGGTCAATACTCTGGCGAGATTTCAAGAGGAAAGCATCGACGAATACTTTGAGAGAAAGCTGGCTGTTATCAGGAGGATCGTCAAGGGGCAGCATGTCGTCCTCGTGATCGACAATTTCGAGGGTGAGCCGGGAGATGCGTTTGCGATACTCCGGGATATCGACTGGCAGATTGTTGTGATATCCAGGGAGAATCTTGAGATCGAAGAAGAGAGGACGCTCCATATCGGTGCGGTGCCGGAATCGGATAGGAACAGCCTTTTTGAACGATATCTCGGGAGAAAGCTGTCTATCGGCGATATTGATGGTGTTCAGAAGATCGAGGAAAACATCGTCGGGCACACGCTGGCGACGGAGATCATCGCCAAGCAGGTGAAGTGTGGCGTATTGTCGATCCCACGGGCTGTTCAGATAACGGAGAACACAGGATTTTCTTCATCTATGAAGGGAGAGGTTGCTTTCAGCCGTGATGGTGTGCATTGTCATAGGGCGCTGCTGAATATCCTTGAGATGCTTTTTGCTGAAGACCGATTGGATGAAGCCGGACGGTCTGCGATCCAGACAGTATCACTTTTTGACCAACCGGGGATACCGAAGGATGTCCTGTGTCAGCTGGGTGGAGATGCTTACGGAGGATTTGTCGAAGATATGATCCGATCCGGTTGGATTGCCGAGTCGTGCGGCTCTGTTTCGGTGCATCCGGTTATCAAGGAGGCTATATTTAAATGGGACTGGAAGGAACATAGTGTCCGGGACCAGCGTAGGATCATGAGCCGTATCATAGATGTTTCGAATGAGACGAGGGGACAGGCATACCAGCAGAGCCTGGTTAAAAACGCACTTCCGATTGGTAATGTGCGGGAATCGAGGGAATACTACGCCCTGTTGTGGAAATGGATGACCTATGACCGGAGAGATCAGGAGGCACTTGTCCGCTCGGTCAGCGAGCTGAGTGAGGAGGCCTGTCGGTATTCTGAGCCGATTCCGATGCTGCAGGGGAT
>JAFYBS010000086.1 GCA_017540125.1 Eubacterium sp. | reverse complement strand
GGGCAGCGGGGAAGCTGTGTGATCGCCAATCGTTCCCGCGGGAGGTATGAGGAACGGGATGAGAGCTTCAAGGTAACGAGAACCTATTCCTTCCCCAGTGAACTGGACGGACTGTGGAAGCTGAATCTCGAAGGAATGTGTTTTTATTAGGGGGGACATTCATGGCGGAATTCATGATGGATACACTGCGTGAGCTGGGGGACAACATGCCGGGCGGGTTTTTCGTCTACCGCGCGGATGAAGAAGAGGAAATTCTGTACGCCAACGATGTGATGTACGGTTTTTTCGGCTGCGACGGGAAAGAGGATTTCACGGAGCTCACCGGGAATACCTTTCACGGCCTGGTCTATCCCGAGGATCTGAGCGAGGTGCAGAGTTCCATCATAAATCAGGTCATGAACGACCGGGAGAATCATCTGGATTATGTGGAATACCGGATCAAGCGTAAGGATGGCGTGATCCGCTGGGTAGACGACTACGGGCGCCTGGTGGACACGGAGGAATTCGGAAAAGTCTACTATGTGCTGATCCGCGATATCACGGAGAAATACGAGGCGGAGCAGGAGAAACTCCGCATGCGTCTGGAGCTGGAGCGTGAGAAGCATCTGAGTGAGGTGAAGAACAAATTCCTCTTCGGCGTCTCACACGATTTCCGTACTCCGATGAATTCCATCAAAGGTTTCACGGACCTGGCATACCGGAATCTGTCGGATCCGGAAACGGCGAAGGATTATCTGGAAAAGGTCATGGAGTCGAACACCCGCATGATCTCACTGATCGACGATCTCCTGGAGATGAGCCGTCTGGATCAGGAGGGGGCGGAGCTGATCGAGAAGGAATGTGATCTGGAAAAATGTATCGACAGCGTGATGGAAATGGTGCAGGAGTCTATCGGAGAGAAGACGATTTATTTTGAAAAATATGTCGAAGCTCCGGATGGTCCGGTAATCATCGATGAGACGGCGATGAAGCGGATCATGCGGGGTGTTTTGGATAATGCGGTGAAGTTTACGCCCGAAGGCGGAGCGGTTCATTTTTCTGCCAGAAAAAAAGGAGAACCGGGGAGCGGATTCATCCCGTATGAATTCGTGATCGTGGACACCGGCATCGGGATGAGCCGGGAGTTCATGGAAAGGATGTACGATTCCTTCGAGCGGGAGGCGACATCGACGGAGAGCGGATACGCGGGAGCCGGTCTGGGGCTGTCCATCACGAAACGACTGCTGGATCTGATGGGCGGAAGTATCAAGGTGGAGAGCAATCCCGGGAAGGGGACAAGAGTTGTTATCGTTCTGCCCATACGGCTGGCGGGCTATGAGGGACCGTCGAATTCGGTTGATGCGGCACCTGCGAAGGCAGCGGGAGAGTATCGGATCCTGCAGGCGGAGGATGTAAAGCTGAACCGGTTGCTGGTTGAACAGATCCTGAAGGATTCCGGCTTTCTGGTGGAGTCGGGGGAGGATGGTTCGGATGCCGTGAGGATCATCGGGGAGAAACCGGAGTATTACTACGATTTCGTGCTGATGGATATCCAGATGCCGATCATGGACGGCTATGAGGCGGCCCGGAGGATCCGTGCCATGGGCAGACGGGATACCAGGGATATGCCGATCGTCGCGCTTTCGGCGAACGCGAGGAAGGAGGACCGGCAGGAGAGCCTCGCGGCGGGCATGAACGCCTACATCTCCAAGCCGTTTGACAGCAACGAGTTGATCGATACCATAAACCGATATGTGAAAAAACAGGCGTAAAAAAACACAAATTTTGTTGAAAAATACGACTTGTGCTTTGAAGCAAAATGAGTGTATAATGAAAAACAATAAAAACCGTGATAGGAGGTAACAATTTATGAAACTTTTTGTGGATACCGCGAAGATTGAGGATATCAAGAAGGCGGAGGAGATGGGTGTGATCTGCGGAGTGACCACCAACCCGTCGCTCATCGCGAAGGAAGGCGGACGGAGCCAGGAGGATGTGCTGAAGGAGATTGCCTCCATCGTGGACGGACCGATCAGCGGCGAGGTGAAGGCAACTACCACCGACGCCGAGGGAATGATCGCCGAGGGACGTGAGATCGCCAAGCTTCATCCGAATATGGTGGTGAAAATCCCGATGACCGTAGAGGGATTGAAAGCGACCAAGGTGCTTGCTTCCGAGGGCATCAAATGCAACGTGACACTGATCTTTTCTGCTAACCAGGCGCTTCTGGCGGCCCGTGCCGGTGCTGCTTATGTGTCACCGTTTATGGGAAGACTGGACGACATCTCCATGCCGGGTATCGATCTGATCAGCCAGATTTCCGAGATGTTCGCCAACTATCCGGACATCGATACGGAGATCATCGCTGCCAGCATCCGCAACCCGATCCATGTGACGGATTGTGCATTGGCCGGAGCCGATATCGCAACCGTTCCGTACGGTGTGATAGAGCAGATGACGAAGCATCCGCTGACGGATATCGGTATCGATAAGTTCCAGAAGGATTATATCGCAGTCTTTGGGCGATAAGGGGGCGCGACAAACAACATAAGGAGGAAAGAATGGATATCAAGGAATTAAAGAAAAAGGCGGTCGAGGTCCGGAAGGGCGTCATCGTCGGTACGCATGCGGCAAAGTCGGGACATCCCGGCGGTTCTCTGTCGGCTGCGGATATTTTTACCTATCTGTTTTTTGAGGAACTGAATATCGACCCCGCGAATCCGGACAAGCCGGATCGTGACCGTTTCGTGCTCAGCAAGGGTCATACGGCACCCGGCTACTATGCGGCACTGGCAAACCGGGGATTTTTCCCGGTGAAGGATCTGGAGACACTGCGTCATACCGGTTCCTATCTGCAGGGACATCCGGATAAAAAGCATATCCCGGGCGTGGATATGTCCAGCGGATCCCTGGGACAGGGGATCTCGGCAGCGGTGGGTATGGCATTATCCGCCAAGCTGTCCGGCGACAGCTACCGCGTGTACACCCTGCTCGGTGACGGCGAGATCCAGGAGGGTCAGGTATGGGAGGCAGCGATGTTTGCTGCTTCGAGAAAGCTGGATAACCTCACGGTGATCGTGGACAACAACAACCTTCAGATCGACGGTTCCATCGACCAGGTCTGCTCACCGTATCCGATCGATGAGAAGTTTCAGGCATTCGGCTTCCATGTGATCAGCATCAACGGAAACGATTTCGAAGAGCTGAAAAAGGCCTTCGATGAAGCCAAGACGGTGAAGGATAAGCCGACGGCGATCATTGCCAAAACCATCAAAGGAAAAGGCGTTTCCTTCATGGAGAACCAGGTAGGCTGGCACGGAAAGGCTCCGAACGATGAGGAGTTTGAGAAGGCGATGGCCGAGCTGGAAGCGGAAGGGGGTGCGATCTGATGGCAGATACAGTAAAAATAGCAACGAGAGACAGCTACGGAAACGCACTGGTAGAGCTGGGGAAAGCGCATGATGACCTGGTGGTCCTGGACGCGGATCTGGCAGCGGCAACCAAGACGGGAACCTTCAAAAAGGAATTCCCGGAGAGACATATTGACTGCGGTATCGCTGAGTGCAACATGATGGGTATCGCCGCCGGACTGGCGACGACGGGCAAGGTTCCCTTTGCCTCCACCTTCGCGATGTTTGCGGCAGGCCGTGCGTTCGAGCAGGTGAGAAACTCCATCGGCTATCCGCAGCTGAACGTCAAGATCGGCGCGACTCATGCCGGTATCTCGGTGGGTGAGGACGGAGCGACCCACCAGTGTAACGAGGATGTGGCTTTGATGCGGACGATTCCGGGGATGACCGTGATCGTTCCGAGTGATGATATCGAGGCAAAGGCAGCGGTGAAGGCCGCTTATGAGCATCAGGGACCGTGCTACCTGCGTTTCGGCAGACTGGCCGTTCCGGTGATCAACGACAACCCGTCCTACAAGTTCGAGCTGGGCAAGGGTGTGGTTCTCCGCGAGGGGAAGGACGTGACCATCATCGCTTCCGGACTTCCGGTGTCAAACTGTATGGAGGCAGCAGAAAAATTGGCCGCCGACGGCATCGATGCCGAAGTGATCAACATCCATACGATCAAGCCGCTGGATGAGGAGCTGGTGATCGCATCCGCGAAGAAGACCGGAAAGGTCGTGACCGTAGAGGAGCACTCCGTGATCGGAGGGCTTGGTTCGGCTGTATGTGACTGCCTGTCGGAAAACTGCCCGACGAAGGTGCTGAAGATCGGTGTAAACGATGTGTTCGGCGAGTCCGGACCGGCATTGGAGCTGGTAGCCAAATACGGATTGGACACGGAGAGTATCTACAAAAAAGTAAAAGGTTTTTGATTGCAGGACCGGGATGTGTTCTAAGGGGCACATCCCGTTTTAGATGAAAGAACAGGAGGAGAAAGTGATGAAGTCAGGAAAAATGAGAATGACGGCCATCGTACTGAGCCTGAGTGTTCTTATGGGAACAGCTGTTACCGACGGAACATCGATGGCAGCGAAGAAAAAAACCGTTAAGCTGACCTGTCAGGTGGTGGCCGGCGGATCGATCCTGCTGCCGAAATCGGACAGAATATCGGATGCTAATTACTCGGTAAAGGTGTCGGATAAGTCGGTAGTAGGAGCGGAGAAGGACAAAGAATCGGCTGCTTCCCGCGCCATCAACCCGGGGAATGTACAGCAGGTGAACGGCGTCGTTGTGACCGGAAAGTCAGCCGGCATCGGCAAGGTCACCGTGAAAACGAAAAAGAAGAAATACATTTACACCGTGACGGTACTGGATCCGGAGGCAGTTCGGGCGGAAGCGGCAGAGGCACTGGCGCCGGAGCTGGAGAAGGCGAAGTCCGACAGCAACTCCCGGTGGGCGTATACCGACCTCAACGGAGACGGCATCGAGGATCTTTTTGTGGACGGCACGATGATCGGTTATGATTATATCAAAAAAAGTACGGTATCCAGGAAGACCGGTATCAACCTTCCGGCTTTGGGAGCGATCTATACCTCGAAGGAAAACAAAACCGTGTATTTTGAGGCAGTTACCGGGTCTGCGATTATTCTGGAAAAGCAGGATCCCGATGAGGATTTCTTCGCCGGTGACAAGATCGGAATGTTTTTCGTGTTTGACGAGGGGGCGGTGTTTGATAATCTTTCAAACTACTATGTCATAAAGTACGCACATCCGGAAAAAATTATCAAGAAAAAATACTACGATGAAAATGAGACCTACACCTGCCTCAATGATCCGACCTACGATCAGGACGATTTGTGGTATGAGTGTTTCGACACGAAACTGTTGAATAAAAAAATGAAAACCATCATGCCGGACAAGGCGAAGGTAGATGAGGCCGTAGGAAATGTCTGAAGTCTACAGAGTGAAGCCGTTTGAAAAAGCGGTGGACATCGATGTGCGGGTACCCGGATCGAAAAGTATGACCAACCGGGCTCTGCTTTTGGCCGCGCTGGCGGAAGGAGAAAGTGTCCTTCGCGGCGCGGGGATGAGTGAGGACTCCCGTGTCTTTATGGAAGCGCTGAGGACACTCGGGTTTGATCTTGATGAGTTATCGGATACGGATGGAGATATCTCCATCCGTATTTGTGGTTGTGGCGGTTTGCTACCGGTAAAGAAAGCGGATGTCTATGTCGGCAGTGCCGGCACAGCGGCCCGTTTCCTGACTGCCATGATGGGGCTTTCCGACGGCTGCTACGAGGTTACTTCCTCCGATCAGATGAAAGCCCGTCCGATGAGGGAACTCCTGGAAGCCCTGGAACAACTGGGTGCGAGCTTTTCCTTCCACGAAGAACCCTACGCCTTCCCCTTCACCGTATACGGCCGTCGTCACACCGAAAACACAGGCAAACCCCTCCCGGATGAAATCCCGCTCAACATCGACCGCAGCTCCCAGTTTCTCAGCGCCCTTTTGCTCTGCGGGCCGATGGTGCCGGAAGGCTTCACCATCCGCCTGACAGGCAGCCGCGAAGCCCGCTCATACGTGGTCATCACAGAGCACATGATGCGACAGTTCGGTTACCCGGAAGCAAACAATGATTCACCGGAGCAGCAGAGTCATGCTTCGGTTCAGCTGAATCAGTATACCATCATTCCCTCGGCCGTCTATCGCTCCCGCGACTACCGCATCGAACCCGACGTATCAGCTGCCTGCTACTTCTACGCTATGGCAGCTGTGAGCGGCGGCTCCGCCCGCGTCCGCGGCGTCAACCGAAAAAACACCCAGGGCGACATGCGATTTCTCGATGTCCTGGAACAAATGGGATGCGAGGTCACCGAAGAAAAGGACGGTGATATCCTCGTATCCCGCGATCCGAACCGGCCTCTTCACGGATTGACGGTGAACATGAGCGACTTTTCCGACCAGACCATGACGCTGGCCGCCGTCGCTCCCTTCGCGGATTCACCTACCGTGATCACCGGGGTTTCCCATATCCGCGGTCAGGAATCCAACCGGATCCTGGCAATCGTGACGGAGCTGACCCGTCTCGGGATCCGTTGCGAGGAGAGAGAAGACGGCGTCGAGATCCGGCCGGGGACAGATTCATCCGGTGAAACCCTCATCGAAACCTATCAGGACCACCGTATGGCCATGGCCTTCGCGGTTCTCGGTACCGGGCGACCGGGTGTCGTCATCGACAACCCCGGGTGCTGCCGGAAAACCTTTGAACAATTCTTCACGGTACTGGACGCTCTGAAAAGCCCGTAAATCGGGCTTTTTTTATTAGAAAAAGAGGAGCTGACAGTGAAAAACCGGATGACGGCCCGGGGACAGACAAAAAACGAAAATACCGATAATTTCTGGTTGATGAATCGAAATAAATTTGGTATAATAGACCATGTGTGATTTACGATAGGGAAGTTGTAACCATTTTTCACGGTGGATCGTAATCAAATCGTACGGAGGGAAGCGTGGAAGACAAGAAAAATCGATTGTTTGTCGTAGCAGTAGTAGCCGGAGTCAT
>JAFYBS010000003.1 GCA_017540125.1 Eubacterium sp. | reverse complement strand
GTAGTTCGTATCGTTATAAGCCCACTGCCGGTCCTGCTTTTTGCTTTTTAAAAGGCTTTTTGACATGATATATCCATTGTCTGAGCTTAACAGTTCGGCAACGGTTTTATAATTACATATCCCGCGGTCGGCGATCATGATGAATCGGGACAGATCAAGATTAGAAATGTGTTTGTTCATCGCCGGCTTGACAGTCAGGTGGTCAAGCGTGTTTCCGGGGAAGGATTCGATGGCGATAGGGATGCCGGAATTGTCCATAAAAAGTCCCATCTGGACAATCGGTTGTTTACGATTTTCCTTGCTGACACCCATTTTTCGGATTCCTTTTTCGATGATGTTGCCTTCTTCATCGACGATATCTTCATCGGGATCCTCGGTTTCATAGTAGAAGTTTGTCACATCATAAAAAATGATATCGGATTTCCGATTCATCTTTTTTAAATTCGCATATTTTTTTGAATTTTAGTGAGGTGTTTTATTCAGACAAGTGGCAAACTCGGGTGGAAAAACTGACGAGCATAGCGGAAATCATCGGATGCGTATCGTAGTGCCGTATCGCGCCGCGCAATAAACGTCCGTCCGAAAAGACTTCGCGAGAAGGAACAAAACATTTGCGATTTTCTCAAATATATGATAGAATAAACTTTGTTTGCAGCATGCATTGGCGTGATCCAATGAATTTGGAAAGCGCTTTGAAGCGAAAGATCAAGGAGGAATGGAGTATCTTGAGTGAATTACTGGAAAAGGTCAAAGAAAAACTGAAGGCATATCGGGACTCGACTACGCCGACGATGAGATCGGGCTGGAGACGGGGGATATTCTGTTCGTCTATACGGATGGTCTGACAGAGGCGAGAAATCCGGAACAGGAGCTGTACGGTACACAGAGACTGCTTTCGACATTGAACCGGGCCGGTGCGCCGGCGATGGAAGAGCTCATAAAGGAGGTACGACAGGACGTGGGAGACTTCATGGGTTCGGAACCTCCGTTTGATGATATGACGATAATGGCAATGCGGTATTGAGGAGGTGTCAATGAAAAAAATAGGAATCATGACGTTTTATATCCCGAATTACGGATCGGTTCTTCAGGGGTATGCATCCAAAACATTTTTGCAAAAAAACGGATACGAGGCGGTGATGCTGGATTCGGACAGGTTAGGTGTCAGTGACGAGGAGCTGGCGGAGGCCGGGAACAGGCATCCCGAGTGTATAGAGATTTATCAGAATTTTTTGAAATCGCTGACCGGAAATGCGGCGATCGTATCCGAGAAATCCCTTGCCTGTCTGGCAGATTTCATCAAGGAGGAGCTCTCACCCGAGGCGCACTCTATCCCCGAGCTGGAGCGTATAGCGGCGACGGATGAGTTCGCGGCGTTCATCATCGGAAGTGACCAGGTGTGGAACGTCTCACTCGGCATCATCACAAAGCAGTTTTTCCTTTTGTTTGCACCGCCGGAAAAGCGTATTCCGCTGTGCCCGAGCTTCGGCGCGGGACAGATTCACGAGTTTCTGAAGGAGGATCTCGCCGAGGTACTGAAGCAGTATGAACGCCTCTCTGTGAGAGAGGAGGACGGGGTCCGTATCATCAAGGAGCTTACGGGGCGTGATGCCGTGCGGCTGGCAGACCCTACCATCCTGCTGACACCGGATGAATGGCGGGAGTTTGCAGGAGTATCACCGGACGATGAAAAAGGGTATCTGCTTTTGCATTTTCTGAATGCACCGAACAAAATCGCGGTGAAAAATATCCGGTATCTGGCAGAGACGACAGGTATGCCGGTACGGGCCTTTTCCACAGGGTATCCGGAGTATGAGGCGATCGAAGGAGTGGAGCATATAGACGGAGGTCCGAGAGACTATGTTCGTATCATCGCAAACGCCGGTCTGGTCTGTACGGATTCTTTCCACACGACGATGTTTTCCATCAATCTGGATACGGATTTCTATGCATTTGACCGACAGTATGTACACGGAGTCAGCGAGATCAGCCGGTTTACGACACTTCTGAACCGGTACGATCTGAACGAGAGGATGATTCTGGATGAGGATTTTGTTCCGGATCCGGATCATCTGAAGATCACAAAGGATCGAAGCAGTATACGGGATGAGGAGAGAAACACGGCAAAGAATTATCTTTTGCAGGCAATACAGGACACTGTCAATTCTGCTGAATAATAATGGAGGATTACTATGGCAAAAAAAGAGTATATCGCATCGATCATTACACCGTTTCACAATACCAATCTTTCTATGTTTCAGAGTGCTTTTGATTCTGTCGTACATCAGACGGTCGGTATCGAAAACATCGAGTGGGTGATCGTCGTTCACAATTCAGAGGATGAATATCTGCAGAGTGTACGAAAGATGGCAGGAAAATACGAAAGCATCAAGGTATACGAGCTGCAAAACGACATCCGCACCGCCTCCAGCCCGAGAAACCATGCACTGACAAAGGTGACCGGAAAGTATATTTTTTTCCTGGATTCGGATGACCATTTCACGCTGAACTGTATCAAGGATGTGACAAAAGCGATGGAAGAGACCGGGATCGCCATGGCGAAGTTTCGGTCCAAGCCGGAAAAAGAAGATCCGAATCTGAGATCCTTTGTCGATCATCGTGTGCGGTATGATCAGACGAAGGATCGGATCATCCTGAAAAAAGGCGATCATGACATGAAGAACATCGTGACGATGGACAACATGACACCCTGGTGTCAGGCGATTCGCAGGGATTTTTTGGAGGAGCATCATGTCACGTTCGATGAGACGCAGCATATGGGTGAGGATGCCCTGTTTACGATCGAATGCATGAGCCATATGGATTCCGTGCTGGTTCTCCCACAGACCATCGGCTATGTATACTATATAAACAGCGAATCGACCATGCAGCAGATGGGGTCTCCCACGCCGGAATCGGTCCTGCATCTGGCGCAAAACGCGAGTGTGTTTATCCAGAACGGTATCGATGCGGGTCTGGATATGCGCTATATTTTCTGGCAGATCGCACCGGATGTGGCTGGGATGACACTCGCAACGCCTCAGATGTCAAAAGAGCAAAAGAATATGGTGCGGGATCTGATCGGAAAGTTCATCGATCAGGTAGAGCCGATAGAAGCGGATGGAAAGTTTTTTACGGAGGAAACGGCAGCCGCTACGATGGCTATGACGCGAAATGTATTCTTCGGTGAGGATGCCGGCGAATTGAACGAGAAGGTCTCAGAGGATGTTCTTATGACCATTCTGGATCACAATCGCAACACGAATATCGGACAGCGTTTTGAGTTCAATCTGATCCACAACAAGGATGCGTATTCCAAGAAGGTACCACTTACGAATTACGATTTCTACGCACCGATCATAAAACTGATGACGGAAATCGGTGAGACGAATATTTTTTGTGCGGACAAAGTCGAGGAGTATGTCGTCAGCACGGGAAAAAGCGGGATCCCGAGAAAGATTCCGTTTACGCTGGAGCATCTCCGGCAGTACAGTGACATGATCATCGCTGCACTGCGTGACCGCGCTGGTTCCACCTTCCTGATGATATCCGGGCTTCCGCAGGAAAACTGGTTCGATGACGGCAGTCATGTGGAGAGTCTGTACGGTGCCACACTGCGGAGTGTGGAGGATTCGCTTGCATGTAACTCGCATGCGGCACGCTTCCGTTCCGGGTGGGTGACCTCGCCGAAGGAACTGATCTTCCCGAAAGAGTCAGTCAATCCGAGATATCTGTGGCTGCTTTTTGCACTGCTGGATCCCGATGTGTCCCAGATCGTCGCGCCGTCAACCTGGGCCGTTCTGGAGGTGTTTGAGTATCTGGAGCAGTACTACGATCAGATACTGGAAACCATGCGTACCGGGCGTATTTATCGTGAAAATGCGATCACGACGGAGATGATGGAAAAGCTGGAGAGACGGCTGAAGCCCGATCCGGTCAGAGTCGATGAGCTGGAGAAGATTTTTGAGAACGGTTTTGATGAGCCGGTCATTCGGAAGATCTGGCCGAATATGGAGAGGATATTTGCTCTCGGAACCGGATTGAATACCCTTTATACCGAGAAGTTGGAACGCTATATCGACAGCTCCGTCAAGTTTATTGACGGTTATCTGATGAACGCGGAATCGGTGATCGCCAGATCCTATGAGGACGGTACGGGCCGCTATATCCTTCTGACAAACCATGATTATTTTGAGTTTATCCCGCTGGGTGGAGAGACCGAAAACGGGCGTCTTTTGCGCAGTGATGAGTTGGAGGAAGGCTGTGATTATGAGCTTGTTGTGACCAATCACGCAGGACTGTTCCGGTATCGTCTCGAGGATATCATCCATGTGGAAAAAATGGAAAACGGTGTTCCGATCTTCACCTATCTTCGCAAGGCGTACAATCAGTGTACATGTGATGAAGTGACGCTGAATGTCAATCAGCTTCTGGAGATGGTTTTTCGGTTTGAGAAGTCACAGTCGGTGAGCATACATGATTACTGTATCAGTGTCGATGAGGAGGACAAAAGATTTCGTATCTTCCTCGAGCCGTCGGCAATTGGTGATTCATATCAAAAGCTGTGTGACGCAGACAGAGCATCTCTGACAGAGGAGATCGACCGTCTGCTGAGTGAGGTCTCGGATGCGTATAAAAATGCCAGGGAAAGCGGGGCGCTGGAGACGGTAGAGGTGAAGATCCTGGAGCCGGAAACACAGCTTCTGTACCGCGACAAGGTGATGTATGCGAGAAAATGTATGCCGGATCAGATCGAGCCGACGAGGATTCTGGACGATCCGTCGAAGGAGAGATTTTTCATGCAATTTGCGAGATGAGGTGGAACTATGGAAGAACGAATTCTGGATGTATCGATTGACGGCCTGAAGGAGCTGGGGCGCGGAGCCACGTCTCATGTATATCAACTGGATGAGGACAAGATCATCAAGGTTTTCTATCCATGGATGAAAAAGGAAGATATCTTGAGAGAGAAGACTTCGTCGCGGACGGCGTTTATCAAGGGAGTTCCCTCGGCGATCACGTATCATCTGGCACGTGTAGGTGACAGCTACGGGGTGATCTATGAGCTGATCGATGCGGATACCCTTGCCGGAACGATCAGCAAAACACCGGATCAGCTGGATGCCTATGCCGAAAAAGCAGCCGGGATGCTGCTGGGACTGCATCATACGTACTATGAAAAGGGCGAGCTTGCAGACATCCGCGACAACTGGTGGGGACTGTGTGAGAAGGGTCTGGCTCGGTTTTTGTCCGCGGAGGAGAAGGAGAAGATCCGGACGATGATCTGCGATGCGCCGGAGCGGAATACGTTTATTCATGGAGATTTTCATCCGCTCAATATCATGGTCAGAAAAGAAGAACTGCTTCTGATCGATGTGGGGGATGCGTCCCTCGGATACCCGATCTTTGACCTGGCGAGCGTCTATATGGCGTGCATGCTGCTCCCGAGGCAGAGCAAGGCGGAGCATATCAAGGATTTGAGTCTGTCGGCAGATCAGTGGGAGAGATTCTGGATGACGTTTCTGGCGACGTACCAGAAGGATGCGGATGCGGAGCCGGAGCTGACGGAGAGCAGGATCCGGAGCTACGCACTCCTCAGGATGTGTATGACCCGGTCGATGATTCCGGGTATGTCGGATGAAGAGAAGCTTTCATCCATGCGTCAGGTATTGGATGAGATCATGAATGCATAGGAGTTGTAAGGAAGAATAATGAATACACAAAACAATGTGATCATACGACGGATGTTTTTTGCTTCGCTGGGAACGATGATTTTTTCCAGTATTTCCACGATGCTCGGAAGTCTGGTGGATGGTATCATCACAAGCCGGTTTCTGGGAGAGGGTGCGATGGCATCCTTTTCCGTTATCAGTCCGATCTACAATATCAATATGATGCTTGCCGGGATCCTCAGCTCGGGTGCGCAGGTGGCATACTCCAAGGTAATCGGTAAGGGTGAGGCCGACCGGGCCAGAGCAGTCTTTAATATCTGCTTTTTTGTAGCGCTTGGCCTGTCGCTGATACTGGGCATCTTTACATTTTTTGGCTCCGATTTGATCGGGGAGATGTTCGGAGCGACCGGAAAGAATGCAGTACTTCTGCCGGGGGCATCGTCCTATCTTCGCGGTCTGGCGCTCGGTTTTCCGGCGGTTCTCATGGTTCCTATCGTCAGCGGATTCATGCAGATCGACGGGGATCGCAAACGGACAATAATCGCCATGAGTACTTTGACGGTGACCGACATCATCGCGGATCTGATGAATGTCTTTGTATTCCACGGCGGGATGTTCGGGATGGCGTTTGCCACCTCCGTGGCCAGCTATGTGGCGCTGCTGATCCTGCTTTTGCATTTCCTGAAAAAGAATATCATGCTGAAGCTCTCACTTCGCGGGTTGAAGGGAAGCGATCTTCTGGATATCATCAAAAACGGTCTTCCGAACGCGATTTCGAATGGCGGTCTGATGGTGCAGAAGCTGGGTCTGAATTATCTTCTGCTCGGTATCGCCGGTGCTTATGCAGTCTCGGCGCTGGGAAAGAGCTATACCTTCTACGGCTTCGTAAATACGGTAGTCGTCGGTGTCGGCGGGACGACGATGCTGGTCGCCGGTGTCTATGCCGGTGAGGAGGATCGGGAAGGACTTCGCTATCTCCAGAAGCTGAGTCTGCGTTTCGGAGCGATAGCCTCCGTGATCCTGTGCGCGATCATCGCCGTTTTTGCTCCGTTCTTTGTACGGATATTTATGGAAGATGCGACCGGTGAAGCGTACAGTGCGGCAGTGGATCTCTTTCGGATCAATGCGTTCGGGCTTCCGTTCCTGACCGCCAGCATCATCCTCTATATGTATTTACAGGGAATCCGAAATGCTTTGCTTTCCAGACTTTTCAGCTTTCTGGAAAGGGTTGTGTGCATCCTGGTTCCGGCGGTGATCCTGGGATTTTTATTCGGGGTAAGGGGAGTCTGGATAGCGCTTCCGCTGGGAGAGGCGCTCACACTTTTCTGTATCCTGCTGGCAGCGTGTATCCGGCGAAAAAAAGCGGCTTCCTTCCAGGACGCTCTCCTGTTTTTGCCGGAGGACTTCGGATCGAAGCCGGAGGACGTACTGTCCTTTTCGATGGAGAGCATGCCGGAGGTCATGTCCGCGGCGGATCAGTCGAGGGAGTTTATCACCGAACATGGCGGAGACGACAGGAAGTATATGCTTCTTCCTCTGTGTATCGAGGAGCTGGCGGGAAATATCGCCCGCTTCGGCTTCGTTGACGGGAAGAAACACCGTATCGAGGTGAAGGTGATCTACAAAAACGGAGACTGGATCGTGAGGATCAAGGATGACTGTGCCGCCTTCGATCAGGTAAAATGGCTGGAGGCCTACCGACCGGACGATCCGGAGATCAATATCGGTATCCGGACCATATGCGGTATGGCGAAGGAGGTTCGCTATGTATCGACGATGCAGATGAACGTGTTGATCATAAATGTATAGAACAGCAGAATAATATTTGACAGGAGGCTAGTGTGGAAAATCACATTAATATGGAGTTTGAGACGATATCCAGAAATCGTTCGGCGGAGAATTTCTTTCTCATGAAAAACAGCGACAAATCCATGGCGATAGGGATTTGTCTGAAGGCAAGAACCGTAGACGGTGAGGCTCTTCGCATAGCGGCCGGGAAAGCGCTGGAGAGGTTTCCCCTGATCGGTACGGCGGTAGCAGTCCGTGACGGAAGCTTTTATTATGCGAAAAATACCCGCCCGATCGTGGTCGCTGAGGGGGATGTGCCGCCCGTGCTTTTTTCGGAGAAAACAAACTACCATCTGGCCTGTATACTGTATAAAGAAAACAGGATTTATATTCCCATGCATCATAGTCTGTCGGACTTGACGGGTCTGAACCGGTTTATCGAAACAATGCTGTATTATTACTTTGAAATAACAGAGGGAATAACACTTCCCGCGGAGGGTGCGAGCCTTCTCGACGGGAGGGAGCATCCGGAGGATGAAGCGGATCCTTTCGAAAAGCCGTATGAGGTTTCCGGAGAGACCGGAGAAGCGGCGCTTGGCGGACCGAATACAGGAGGATTGGTTCTGCCGGAAAACGGGAGTGACGCGGAGTACTCCTGGATCTATATGGATATGGATGCCGAAGCCTTCCTTCGGTTTGCGAAGTCGGAGGGCACGACGCCACTGATAGCTGCCACGCTTCTGATGATACAGGCAGTGCGGGAAGAGCTTTCGGATACCACACATGAGGTCGTCGTGAAGCTGCCGGTCGATATGCGGCCGCAGCTGGGAGTGATGGAGACGCTTCGAAACTGTGTGGTCACCAAGCCGGTGAAATACAGTCCGGAGAGTATGGATGGTCTGAGCTTTCGTGAACAGGCAGCGGCTCTTCGTGAGCAGGTCAAAAAGGCGACGACAGAGGAAGTGATACGAAAAACAGCCAATGAATTCATGGGGTATATGCACGCCATGGATGAGGCCGGTTCGATCGAAGGAAAAAAAGAGCTTCTGAACAGGTTTCGAAAGCCGGATGCGACGGCATTTTTGATGAGTTACGCACGTATCCCGTGGTCGGAGACCATCCAGAACAGGATGCGGGAAATGCATGCGCTGGATCTGGAGCCATATCTGAAGATCAATATGACAGCGCTCAAAGAGAGTTTCTGTCTGGATTTCATCCAGTCCTTCCCCACGACGCGATATGTCGAAGCGCTGGAAAAACAGCTGAATGAAAGAGACATACACGTTTCGTGGGAAAGAAGGAAGCTGGTTCTGGCAGATATGGATCTGTCATTTCTTCACCAGTGAATTCTTATACAGTTTATTCGCCCCGGTAGGAAAGCATGCGCATGGAGTTCAGGATGGCGAGTATGGCGACGCCGACATCGGCAAATACCGCCGCCCACATACCGGCGATGCCGAGAGCGCCCAAAGCCAGGATGGCCAGCTTCACGCCCAGGGCAAATACGATGTTTTCTTTTACGATCCGGACTGTCTTTCTGGCGATCCGAATCACTTTTCCTATCTTCTTCAGATCGTCATCCATGATGACGACATCCGCCGCTTCGATCGCGGCATCACTTCCGAGACTTCCCATGGCGATCCCGACATCCGAACGAACCAATACCGGTGCGTCGTTGATGCCGTCTCCGACGAAGGCGAGAGTCTCCTTCGGTGCCTCCTCAGCAAGAAGAGTCTCGACGGCGTCCACCTTGTCTGCCGGAAGAAGCTCGGCAAAGACACGGTCGATGCGACCTTCTCGGCGATCACTTTGTGATCCCCGGTGAGCATCGCGGTCTGAGTCACACCGGCTCTTTTTAGATCTGTCAGCGCGGCTGTCGTATCTTCCTTGATGGTATCGGAGATGACCAGGGAGCCTAAATATTTTTTACGGGTTTGATCCTCCAGATAGATGACGGTTCCCACCGTGGTGGCAGGCGTATATTCGATGCCGAATTCCGCCATCAGTTTTTCATTTCCCGCCAGTATGACACTGTCTTCAATGGTAGCCCTGATGCCTTTTCCCGACAGCTCCTCCACGTCCCGGACGATATCCAGTGAGACGGAAAAATGGAATTCCTTTTCAAAAGCATCACGGATGGAAGCGGCGATGGGGTGCGTCGAATAGCCCTCCGCGTGAGCGGCCAGACGCAAAAGCTCAAGGTATATCCATTGCCTGAACTTAACAGTTCGGCAACGGTTTTATAATTACATATCCCGCGGTCGGCGATCATGATGAATCGGGACAGGTCAAGATTGGAAATGTGTTTGTTCATCGACGATATCATCATCGGGATCCTCGGTTTCATAGTAGAAGTTTGTCACATCATAAAAAATGATATCGGATTTCCGATTCATTTTTTTAAATTCGCATATTTTTTTGAATTTTAGTGAGGTGTTTTATTCAGACAAGTGGCAAACTCGGG
>JAFYBS010000085.1 GCA_017540125.1 Eubacterium sp. | reverse complement strand
CGCCTTCTCCATGGGGACCGATTTCTCCTCGGCTGTATGGGGCGCGTGATCCGTCACGATCATGTCGATGGTTCCGTCCTTCAGCCCTTCGATGATCGCCTGCCGGTCAGCTTCGGTTCGTACCGGCGGGTTCATCCTGGCGTTGGTTCCTTTTTCCAAAACCGCTTCCTCAGTGAGAGAAAAATGATGAGGCGTTGCTTCAGCGTGGATGTCAGCACCCGCTTTTTTGCCGGCGCGAACCAGATCCACCGAAATCCTTGAACTGATATGCTGAATACAAACCTTTGCTCCGGTTTTCCGAGCAATCTCACAATCTCTCCTCACCATCTCGTCCTCGGCCTCGTGACCGGCACCGCCGTAACCGAGCTTCTCCGAAACTGCTCCCCTATTCACACCGGGCGCCTTGATATACTGCGGATCCTCTTCATGAAGGCTGACAGGCATGGCAAGCTCTTTCGCTTTTTGAAAAGCCGCCTGCAAAACTGCCTCGTCCAGAATCGGCAGGCCGTCATCGGTAAATCCGGCCGCACCGCATGCTTTCAGCCCGGCCATATCCACCAGCTCACGCCCCTGCATCCCGCGCGTCACCGTGGCACAGCTCAGGACATGGATCCCGGTCGATGCCCCCTTCTCCAGCACATAGCGCAGAGTCTCCGGATTATCCACTACCGGTTTGGTATTCGCCATACAAACCACCGTCGTGAAGCCGCCCCGCTTCGCTGCCGCTGCCCCGGTCAGGATATCTTCCTTATGAGTGAACCCCGGATCCCGAAAGTGAACGTGCGCATCCATCAGCCCCGGCGCCACGATGCAACCGGTCGCGTCAATCACCTCGTCGCCCTCTTCCGCCTCCAGCCCCTCACCAATACCCGCAATTTTCCCATCCCGAATGCAGATATCCGCGTTTATCTCGCTATCGCTGAAGGGATCGATGATTCGACCACCTTTTATAAGAAGCATGTAATTACCTCCAGAATTCCAATTTTGAACCAATGATAAACGAGGGGCGGCAGCAGCAGTTTTCTTGCAGAATGGTTTCTTCTGCAAGAAGACTGACTGCGATCGCGCCCCCGAGCCAGTAAGTCATTTTTCAGAAACACAGAGTTTTTACCAACTGAACTTATATACCGTTGTCGAATTAAACGCCTCTCCCTTCGGCAGATAACACGACGTAAACGCCGGCACATTCACCGCATTCGGGAAAAACTGCGTCTCGAAACACATCCCTGTCCGCTTCGTATACACGGCACCGTCCTTACCCTTCTCATTCCCGATAAAGTTCCCGGTATAGAACTGCATTCCCGGCAGATCCGTATAAATCTCCATCCCCCGCCCGGTGGTCTCCTCGAAAACCTTCCCGGCGTAGCCATACTCTCTCGGCTGCTTTTTCAGGCAGAAGTTGTGATCGTAACCACCGGCATTTTTCAACTGCTCATCATCCGCCTCGATGTCCAGGAAAACCTTCTTGCTCTGACGAAAATCGAAAGGCGTTCCCTCCACCTGAATGAAATTCCCGTTCGGGATCAGTCCGACACCGGATTCCGTGATCGCGTCGGCGTTGATCTCCACCTCATGCTTGGTGATGTCGCCGCCGTCGTGTCCGAGAAAATTGAAATACGTATGATTCGTCGGATTGTAGATGGTATCCGCGTCACTGCGGGCAAAATACTCAATCTTAAACTCATTATCATCCGTCAGTGTATAGGTTACCTTCACCTCCATGGCTCCCGGAAATCCCTGCTCACCGTTCGGACTCACCCTTTCAAAATACACGGAGGATTCCCCTGCCGTATCACCGCGGTACATCACCTTGTGAAAACCGGGATCACCACCGTGAAGGTTGTTCTCGCCATCATTTTTCTGAAGCTGATATCCGGTCCCGTTCAGGTCGAAGAAGGCCCCGCCGATCCGGTTGGCATGCCGTCCGACAAAAGCTCCGAAATAGCAGTTATTTACCTCGTAGCCGGCGATATCATCAAAGCCGAGGGCGATATCCGCTGTTTTCCCGTTCTTATCCGGCACGTGGATCGCCTGCACGATGGCACCGAAATCCAGCAGCGATATGCTCATGCCGTTTTTGTTGGTGATGGTAAACTTGGTTACCCCCACGCCGTCTTTCGTTGTTCCGAATTGCTCTTTGGATACGCTCATAGTCTCCTCCATTCCATTTTTTTAAAAATGAACCCAACGGCTTTTCCCTTCCGGTCAGGCATTATTCTGCTTCCGTTTCCTCTTTTTTTACCTCTTTGATTGCCAACCCCAGTTCCTCGAGCTGCACCTCATCCACCGTTCCCGGCGCCTCCGTCATCAGACAGGACGCATCCTTCACCTTCGGGAAAGCGATGACATCCCGGATGGAATCTGCGCCCACCATCAGCATGATCATGCGGTCCAGCCCGTAAGCCAACCCTGCGTGAGGCGGCACACCATACTTAAACGCATCCAACAGGAACCCGAACTGCTCGTAAGCACGCTCTCTGGTGAAGCCCAGCGCGTCAAACATCCGCTCCTGGATATCATCCCGGTGAATACGGATCGATCCGCCACCCAGTTCCGTTCCGTTCAAAACGATATCGTAAGCCTCGGCGCGAACCCGTCCCGGATCACTCTCCAGAAACTCCAGATCCTCCTCCATCGGCATGGTGAAAGGATGATGCATCGCCTGATAGCGGCCCAGCTCGTCGTTGTACTCCAGAAGCGGGAATTCGGTCACCCACAGGAAGTTGAACTTCGATTCATCGATAATCTCCATCTGCTTCGCCAGCTCCAGACGGAGATTTCCCAGCACATCCCAAACGACTTTATTTTTATCCGCGGCAAAAAGCAGCAGATCACCGGGTTCACCGTCCATTGCTTCCACAAGCGTTGACAGCTCTTCTTCGCTCATAAACTTGGCAAAGCTGGATTTGTAGGTACCGTCCTCATTCACGCACAGATAGGCCAGCCCCTTCGCTCCGAAATCCTTCGCGAAGTCCACCAGCTTGTCAATCTTCTTCCGGGGCATATCGCCCTGTCCCTTGGCATTGATACCGCGCACCGACCCGCCGGCCTCGATGGCACCGGTAAAGACACCGAACCCGCAGCCCTTCACCACCTCGGTCACATCGGTGAGCT
>JAFYBS010000084.1 GCA_017540125.1 Eubacterium sp. | reverse complement strand
TCTGAGGATGTTAAAGTCCGGTGGATATCTGCTGTATTCCACCTGCACTTTTTCTCCTATGGAGGATGAGGCTACAGTGTTGAAGATGCTGCAGATGGATCCATCACTTCGGGTTGTGGATATGGAGGGATATGATGGATTTGCTCCCGGACGGCCGGACATGGTTGAGCAGGAGATTCGTGATCTGATCGGACAGAATAAAAACAAGTCAGCGGATATAGATGATGAGCAGAGTGATATTGATGAATCTGACATCACCTTGCAGATAAAAAAATGTGTCCGTATATATCCTCACAGGATGGATGGTGAGGGACATTTTCTGGCATTGTTGTATAAAGAAGGAAGTGAAAGTGATCCGGAAGATACTGAAAAACCGGCACGGAAGAAGACAGGTAAAGCATTATCGAAAGAGGAACGTGAGGTGTGGGAATCTTTTTCCGCCGGTATCACCGGAACATTTGATATATCGCGGATCGAGTCGCACGACGGTATGCTTTACTACGCTGCTGAAGGACTTCCTGATGTAAGGGGACTGAAGTTTATCCGCAGCGGATTATTTTTAGGGGAGTGCAGGAAGAAAAGATTTGAGCCGTCACAGACGCTTGCGATGGCCTTGAGAGCTGATGAATATGGCAATGTGATTAATCTGTCATTAAAGGATGATGTCGTGATCAGATATCTTAAGGGCGAGACTTTGGTGATTTCTGATGAAGCGCTATCGGTGAACAGGGCTGAAATACTCAATCCGTTAAGTTTATCCGAAGCAGGAGGGATGAACGGCGTGTCAGATGGTACTGTTCTGATCTGCGTGGACGGGTACACTCTCGGATGGGGGAAAAAGCAGGGACATACCATTAAAAATAAATATCATCCGGGATGGCGATTGATGTAAGTTTGTTAATGAATTCAAAAGAGCAGTTTTTCTTGACTAAAAACCACCACTATGGTAGAATTAGTTAATTTCTGCAAGCCGTGAATGTAACCATGTAATGAAGCAAAGGATGATACAGATGGTAGAAACACCTGTGAATGATGATGAGCTTTATGAACGATATAAAAATGGTGACACGTCCGCTTATGATGAACTGATCCTCAAGTACAAGGACAGTCTGACGAGGTATCTGAACGGAATCCTTCATAATACTTCCGATGCGGAGGATATGATGATCGAAGCTTTCTCGTGGATTATGATGAAAAAGCCGTGGATTCGTGAGGGATGCTTCAAAGCGTACCTCTTTCAGGTTGCAAGGCGTTATGCGATTCGCCTCAAGACTCGCTCGCATCGTAAGGATGAGTTTAGTTTGGAGGAGATGGAGGCAGAGCCAGCGTCAAAGGAATCCGTTGAGAATACGGCGATTCTGGGGGATCAGAAAAAAATCCTGTGGCAGTGTATGGATCGTCTCGATCCTATGGAGAGGGAAGCATTATATCTGGTATATTATGACGGAATGACTTATCTACAGGCGGCAGAAGTGATGAAAGTCACATACAAAAAAGTCGACCATCTCCTGGAAAAAGGTAAGCTGAAAATGCGGGAGGAACTGAAAAAAGAAGGCGTGACCGACCCGTTTCTTCTCGCGTAGACGGAAGGTGGGCGAAGGGAGAAGCTATGACTGAACTTATCGACAGTCTCATTAACATGGCGGCTATGGTCATTTGTACGACCATCGCCTTTTGTTATGCTTACAATAGCCATGGTTCGGCTCGCCGTGCGTGGGTTCTGTATGGGCTTTTTACCGGAGAATACTTTCTCGGCGATCTCTATAGCGCGTTGATTCTTGCATTTTATGACGAGGCGCCGATGTACTACATCCCGGACGTTGCATGGGATACATCGTATCTTTTCATTATTCTTTTATTACTCTATGTTTCTGAAAGAACTTCCATAAAAATGATGTCTTGGGCGCAACTTCTCATTCCGGTATTTACTGTTTCGTGGGGTGTTGTTTTTGTGGTGACACACGGAGACATTATAGGTAATGTCATATCAGCAGTAGAGATGGCGATTGCCATGTGGCTTGCCGGAGGAGGATTGGAATTGGAGAGACAAAAACTGCGTGTGATTCGCCGACAGGGTGCCTCAGCAACATTTCCCACGACTCCGAACAGAAAACCGTTTTATACGATGGCGCTTGTTATCCTTGCGCTTGAGTACGGTTTTTGGATATCAACAATCTCATGGATGGGCGACACATTTTTGAATCCGTATTATTGGATAAACTTTTTATTCTGTATCAGCTGTTTTCTTATGATACCGGCTCTCAAAAAAGCGGTAGGGAGACCGGGGGAATGAGGATAATGGGTTCCTGAGGGAGATGCATGATCTCAAAACGAAGGAGGATGACAAATGAGTTATATTGAAAACATATATATATGTCTCGTGGCACCGCTCCTGATCGTTGTATTCTGCCTGAAGGCCGAAAAGAAAGGACAAGTGCTTTTTCTGCTCGGCGGTATGACGGCTTGTCTGTTGTCGTCCTATGTTACCACCTATCTGGCAAAGTATGTAGCTGTCTATACGATGTCAGATGTGTATGCAGACACCCTGATTACAGCGATAGAAATAGCGCCTATAGTCGAGGAATTGATGAAGTTCGTTCCAATACTGTTTTATATCTTGGCTGTTGCCCCAAAGAAGGACGATATCGCCGAGCGTGTTCTGATGGTCTCGGTCGGCTTTGCGACGTTTGAGAATGTCTGCTATCTGATCACAAATGGCTCTGATGATCTTGCGGATCTGCTGATCCGTGGGTTCGGTACAGGTGCTATGCATGTGGTCTGTGGTATGATCCTGGCTGCGGGATTGGTCTTGCTGTCCGATGCGGTCTGGCTTCGGGCGGCAGGAACGCTTGGACTTCTCGCTGTGGCGGTTACTTACCACGGTGTCTACAACGTACTTGTAGCCCAGACAGGGGTAGCGAGAGTGATCGGCTTTGCTATCCCGCTCTTTACGACGCTGGTTGTGATCATATCGAGGAAGCTTGTTGTTCGGCGAATTCATTGAGCTGGGTTTTCGGTGTATGTTGTGGTTTATTCATATTGTGATTAATGAAGGTGTCATAAACGACGGTATTCCGCTGTTTATGACATTTTTTTTGTGATTTCTATGAAGCTGATCATTTCGTAAACTTTCGTAAAAAGATTTTGGGGAACTTTTTCTTTTTTTGTACCATAGTATATAGAGGGGTTAATCCGGCGGGCTGCCCGAAACCTATTTCGGGCAGTCTGTCAATAGAAAACAGACAGGAAACAGAGTAAATGATGTTTGTATAGAGGCAAGACAGGAGGTAACCTATGAGTGATATAAATGAGACCATCGCCCGAATCCACGAGCGGGCGGGTGAGATGAAGAAAAATCAGATCAGAAGACGATTGCAGATTGAGAGCATCGTGACCGGTGCACTTGGCGTATGCCTGATTGCTATGCTTGTGATCGTTGGGACAGGCTCGGGCGGACTGCTAACCGATGTTGGGACTGCTGCCGAGTATGCCGGCGCATCTATGCTGAATGCTAACGTCGGCGGTTACATCATCACGGGTGTGGTGGCATTCCTTTTTGGGGCGGCGTTAGCGATCCTGATCCGAACCTACCACGAGAAGAAGCGTCACGAACAGAAAGGACAGATACTATGAGAAAGAACAGGATAGCAAGAAAAATCCTCGCATATACACTTTCCCTCGCTATGATCGCAGGTATAGCGCAGGTGACAGGTATCACACCGGAGGCACCGACCGCGCAGGCGGCAGGCGGTGAGAGCTGGAGCGGTACGGGCGCACAGAGCGACCCGTGGATGATCGGTACGGCAGCAGAGCTTCAGACCTTGAGCAATAAGGTCGCTGCCGGACAGACATATGAGGGCAAGCACTTCATGCTTGCCGGAGATATCGATCTCAGTAGTATCAGCGAGTGGAGACCCATCGGCTCCACCGTTCAGATTAAAGTTTCCAATGGATATTCGACGGAAATGCGTACCTGTGTCTTCGCGGGAAGCTTCGACGGCGCAAGCCATACGATAAGGAAGTACACCATAACCGCCGCGACAAATCTTCCGGAATACGGTCTTTTCGGCTATCTGTCAGGCTCTGTTCGCAACCTCACCGTCACAGGTACGGTGAAGTGCCCTGCCAAGCAGAATATCGGCGGGATTGTCGGAGTCAATGTCGGTACGGTCGAGAACTGTGACTTTACGGGAGAGCTCATCGGAGACGATAATATCGGGGGCATCGTAGGGTACAACAAGGATGCCGGAGTGATGAGTCCTTCAGGAACAATAAGAAACTGTGTAAATAATAAAACAAATAATTACACAAAAACCGGCACTACCTACGGCGGTATCGCTGGCTTAAATGAAGCGCTGATCGAGAACTGTATCAACGACTGTGCCATCGACGGTGGAAAGTATGTCGGCGGTATCGCTGGAAAGAACAAAGGACCTATCAGAAACTGTCTCAATACGGACAACGCGATCATGAAGAGCAATGTCCGTACAGGTGGGATCGCCGGAACCAGTGAATATGAGATTAAAAACTGCACCAATAACGCAGGCATCACGGATCGGCAGGGAACCGGCATCATAGGCGGTATCGTCGGGGAGAGCAAGGCGGCTATAGGTAACTGCGTAAACACCGGTGCTCTGACTGCCGAGGAGAAAGACGGAGCACAGGGCAGCGCAGGTGGTATCGTCGGAAGTTTTACGGGCGGTCAACTGGGAAATTCCGCTGTCCGCAAATATGTGCCGAAGGAAGATTACTTTATCAAAAGCTGTACGAACAAAGGGAATATAGAAGCAGGAGGCTTTAGCGGAGGTATCGCAGGCTATGCCACAACTATCGAGATCGAGAACTGCGTAAATGACGGTACGATCAACAGCGATACAAACAGGCTTCTGCGCGACGATGTCGGCGGTATCATCGGCAAGGGGGAAGGTGACGCTTCGATAAAAGACTGCACGAATACCGGCGGTGTATACGGAAATGAATATACAGGCGGTATTGCAGGTTATCTGGCAGGTACTGTCACAGGCTCTGTCAACAAAGGAGAGATCTGCGGTAAATCCAAAACAGGCGGTATTGTAGGGAGCGGGATGTCTGTAGACACCTGCACAAATGAGGGACATGTCGGGGGCAAAAGAGATGTCGGCGGCATAGAGGGCTATGTGATCGGTTGTATTATTCAGAAATGTCTCAATAAAGGCTTTGTTGAGATTTATTCGGGCAATTTTAATGACCACGATGATGTGGGAGGAATTGTCGGTGAGTGCAGCGGGTCGACCGCTATAATCGGCTGCACAAATGAAGGAAATGTCAAGGGAAAGAAAAACATCGGAGGAATTGCCGGACATATGACCGTCCGTTGCAGTGTCTGGAGCTGTAAAAACGAGGGAGAGATCTATAAAGATGATTCATCCTATGTAAAGTACAATGTGGGAGGTATCGTCGGGGATGCAGATAGCAGTGACATTCAGGGCAGTCTGAATAAAGGAAAGGTCAAAGGGGATGCGTATGTCGGCGGGATATGCGGACGTAGCACGGCCACGGAGGTGAAGAAATGCTTTAATTCCGGCGTCGTCATAGGAGAATTCGCCGCTTCGGCGGGTACCTGTGCCGGTGGTATCGTGGGCAAGCAGGACCATAAATCGATCCATGAGTGCGCGAATGTGGCTTCCGTTTACGGAAAGGGACTTTATGTCGGCGGCATCGTCGGGGATCTGGATGGTGAGCATGGAAAAAAAGATCCGTCCGATAACCTAGTCAGTCATGTAACGGGCAGAGGAGATGCCAGTGTCTATTATTGTTATAACAGGGGAAGAATAGATGGAAAGAATTATGTCGGCGGACTGGTGGGACGGGTTAACTTTTGGCAGCATATAGAAACCAGCTACAACTATAATCAGAACCTGATAGACGCGTTTGACGGTTCTGATATCGGAAAGCTTGTGGGGGGATATACCGGCGAACCCGACGATTTTTTGGGTAGATATCCGTACGGAAATATGACGGCGTGCGTATTTACGGATAACTGCCTCTCGCCGACCGGATGGGATCCGCTTAATATCCGAGTGGATACCGGTTTTTGTAAACATTATAGTTATTTTACAAATAAGGGTATGA
>JAFYBS010000083.1 GCA_017540125.1 Eubacterium sp. | reverse complement strand
GATGGCGGCTGCCATCGCCATCTCGTCATTGATTTCGGAGGATGAGCTGGATGAGGATCACATCATTCCGGAGGCTTTTGATCCCCGGGTGGCCGATGTGGTCAGCAGCGCCGTAAAAGAGCATATCGGGAACGCAAAGGGATAAGAAAGGAGAGCTTTATGGACTATGACAGCAAGACGTTGGCGGAGTTGAGAGAAATCGCCAAGGATAAAGGGATAGAAAAAGTCAGTTCGATGCGAAAAGCGGATCTGATCCGAAAATTGACGGAACTTGATCAGCCGGAGAAACCCTCCCGGCCGGCGAAGCAGAGCCGGGCGGAGGCTCCGAAGGGAGGCCGTCCGGTGAAGCCGGATTCGAATCGGCCGACCGACCTGTCAGGGCCGGCGCAGCCGGGCGTGACGTCTCCGAGGCAGAGGCCGTCGAAGCCTTCCGGCCATGAGAATCAGAGGCCGTCAAAAGCATCCGGTCAGGAGCAGCGCCAGACTGGCCGACAGGTACCCGAATCCGGCCGGCAGACACAGGAGTCGCGGCATGACGGCCATCACGGAAACACGAAGAGCCGGTATCATGACGGATCGGACGGTCTGGTATCGGTGATGAAGGAGAGACAGATCACGGAGGTTCCTCCGACAGAGCTGAAGGATCTGGACAGCGGCATCACAAAAAACGGGATTCTGGAAATCATGCCGGAGGGCTTCGGGTTTATCCGTTGTGACAATTTCCTTCCGGGGGAGAACGACGTCTATGTGGCACCGCAGTTTATCCGGCGGTTCGGTCTGCGGACCGGGGACATCATCACGGGAAACCTGCGGATGCGTACCCAGAATGAAAAATTCAGCGCCCTGCTGTATATGAAAAAGGTGAATGACCGTTCACCGTCGTATCTGTATGAGAGGAAAAAGTTTGAGAACCTGACCCCCATTTTTCCGAATGAGCGGATCCATCTGGAGATTCCCGGGAGCTATGCTTCCCTGCGAATGCTGGATCTTATCGCTCCCATCGGGAAAGGACAGAGAGGAATGATTGTATCCCAGCCGAAGACCGGTAAAACAACCCTGTTGAAGCAGGTGGCCAAGGCGGTTACGAGAAATCACCCGGATATGAAGATGATTATCCTTCTCATCGATGAGCGACCGGAAGAGGTGACGGATATCAAGGAATCCATCGAGGGAAAACAGGTGGAGGTCATCTATTCTACCTTCGATGAATTGCCGGAGAATCACAAGAGAGTATCGGAAATGGTCATCGAGAGAGCGAAACGCCTGGTGGAGAGCGGGGAAGACGTGATGATCCTGCTGGATTCCATCACCCGTCTGGCCAGAGCCTACAATCTGACGGTGACTCCCAGCGGCAGAACCCTGTCCGGCGGTCTGGATCCGGCGGCATTGCATATGCCCAAGCGGTTTTTCGGAGCGGCCAGAAACATGCGGGAGGGCGGTAGCCTGACGATCCTGGCGACGGCGCTGGTGGATACGGGAAGCCGCATGGACGACGTGGTGTTTGAGGAGTTCAAAGGAACCGGAAACATGGAGCTTGTGCTGGATCGGTCGCTTTCGGAAAAACGGATTTTCCCGGCCATCGATATCTCCAAATCCAGTACCAGAAGAGAGGATCTGCTGTTGAATGCCGATGAGCAGGAGTGTGTCATCAAGGTCCGGAGAGCGCTGGGAGGGATGCGTTCCGACCAGGCGATGGAGCAGGTTTTGGATATGTTCCGGCGGACCAAAGACAACAACGAGTTTATCGAAATGGTGAAAAAGATGAGAATTTAAAAAAACACTTGCATTCTTCTTATATATATGATAAAATAAGCAAGCGTTTTTTGGAAAAGCGGTTTTGAGTCCCGATTTTTCGATATTTCGGGCGATCCATAGAGAAGATCATGTCAGGAGGTGTATCATGAGAGAAGGAATCCATCCGGAGTACTACCAGGCAAAGGTAGTATGTAACTGCGGAAATGAGTTCGTAACAGGCTCAACGAAAGAGGATATCCACGTCGAGGTTTGCTCCAAGTGTCATCCGTTCTATACCGGACAGCAGAAGGCAGCACAGGCACGTGGTGCGATCGAGAAGTTTAACCGCAGATACGGCTTGAAATAGCGATATATCACGAATGAACAAGAGGCCAAGTATATCTTGGTCTCTTTGTCGTATTATGAGGAGAGGTGAAAGCTATGGCATATTCGGGAATAGGCGGTCAGGCAGTTATCGAGGGTGTGATGATGAAAAACGGGGATCACTACGCGGTGGCTGTCCGAAAACCGGACGGAAAGATCGAGGTACAGAAAAAGCCGACCAAAAGCCTCAGGGATCGATACAAGTTTTTTGATATTCCCATCATCCGCGGTGTCGTAACTTTTGTTGAGTCCTTCACCATGGGCATGGGGGTGCTGAATTATTCGGCCTCCTTCTATGAGGAGGATGAAAAAAAGGATCTGACCGAAGAGGAAAAGAAGAAAAAAGCCAAAAAAGACGGGATTCTCACGGGATTGATCATGGTGCTTGCCATCGTCCTTGCCATCGGGATTTTCGTGCTGGGGCCTTTTTTCGCCATGGAGGCACTGCAGGAGTGGATCCCGTCACCGGAGCTTCGAGGGTTTCTCGAAGGTGTTTTGCGTGTGATTATTTTTATCATTTATGTGAAGCTGATCACGATGTTGGAGGATATCCGTCGTCTGTTCATGTATCACGGGGCGGAGCATAAATCCATCAACTGTGTGGAAAACGGGGAAGATCTCACGGTGGAAAACGTGATGCGCCAGTCGACGGAACATCGTCGGTGCGGCACCAGTTTTCTGCTTTTCGTCATGGTGGTTTCCATCCTGTTTTTCATGTTTATCGTAGTGGGGGCCGTGTGGCTCCGGATGCTGCTCCGGATTCTGCTGATCCCCGTGATTGCGGGACTGTCCTACGAGCTGATCCGGTTTCTCGGAAGTCACGAAGGAAAGTTCGTGTATGTTATCTCGAGGCCGGGAATGTGGCTTCAGCATCTTACGACAAAAGAACCGGACGATTCCATGATAGAAGTTGCCCTTACCGCTTTAAAGGCAGTTATTTCCGAAAATCCGGAGGACGATAAATGGTAATAAAAGAGGCTCTTTTAAAATCGGAAGAAATATTGAAAAACGCCGGAATCGGGAG
>JAFYBS010000082.1 GCA_017540125.1 Eubacterium sp. | reverse complement strand
TTCATATAGTAGAGCATATCCTCATCCATGCGGCCGATCGTAGCGCCGTGGTTTCCTTCCACGTCCTCTTCCTCGCAGAGGATGATGGGGATGGTTTTATTCACCACCTCCGGATCCATCAGAAGAACGTTTTCGATCTCGTTTCCCACGGCTCCTTCCGCTCCGTGGCGAAAGTCAATGGTCCCGCGGAAACGTTTCTCAGCCTTGTCACACAGAACGCCGTTCACCGCGATGTCGGAGGTGGACAGCTCCCGGGTATGGATGGCTTCGTAGTTGATATCCAGCAGCTGTCCCGCTGTTGTCAGATAGCCCGCATCGATATGCAGGGCGCTCCGTCTCGCCTTCAGGTTACTGTGAACATCGGCATAAACTTCCCCGCCCCGGATAAAAATCTGCATCAGGTGAAAATCCGCTTTCTCATCCACATCCGCATCGATCCGGTTCACCAAACGGAAATCTTCACCGACACGATGCACCTGCACCAGCGTCAGTCTCGCTTTCCGGCCCAGGTTCACCTTTGTTTTCACTTCAGCGAAACCATCTTTATCCGAATTGAAATCCATCAGCACGATGTGCTCCACCTCCGGCTCCACCGCTATCTCCACCGTTCCCTCGGTATTCGCTCCCTCCGGAAACGCAAACGGCAGCTCCGATACCCTCTCGCTGTCCTTCCCCGCCTTTACTATAACAGGGGAATTTGCTTCCGCACTATCCGGCACCTCGACCGTGGCGCTATTCATCCCCAGCCAATTCCACGTCATAGCCGGTATCCGATTAATCTCTCTTATCATTGATATGAACTCCTTGTATTGCGAGAAAAGCTTGTTTCCTGAATGCGCTCGCGCTCAGTTCCGGGGTCAACCTATACTCCCCTTCATCTCCAACCTAATGAGATTATTCATCTCCAACGCATACTCGAGCGGCAACTCCTTCGACACCGTATCGGCAAAGCCGCTGACGATCATGGCTCTGGCCTCTTCCTCCCGTATCCCCCTGGACATCAGGTAGAAGATAGCATCGTCACTGATCTTCCCGATCCGGGCCTCATGACCGATATCCGCATCATCCGTCCTCACATCGATGGCCGGGATCGTATCCGACCGGGAAATCCGATCCAGCATCAGCGATGCACAGGAAACGCTGGATTTGGCCTTCTTCGCGTTCTTTCCGACCACCACGGCAGAACGGAAGGTACTGATTCCGCCGTCCTTGGAGATGGATTTGGTGTTCACCGCAGAGGAGGTCTCCTCGCCGGTGTGCACCACCTTCATGCCGGTATCGAGATTCTGCCCCTTCCCGGCGAAGGTGATTCCCGTGAACTCCATCCGCGAGCGGTCTCCCTTCAGGATGGTCATGGGATAGAGGTAGGAAACATGGGATCCGAAGGAACCGGAAACCCACTCCATCACGCCTCCTTCCTCTACGGTAGCCCGCTTGGTATTCAGATTGTACATATTTTTCGACCAGTTCTCGATGGTAGAGTAGCGCAGCTTCGCATTTTTCCCGACATAGAGCTCCACACATCCGGCGTGGAGATTGGCGATGTTGTACTTCGGGGCCGAACATCCCTCGATGAAGTGCAGGTCCGCCCCCTCATCCACGATGATCAGCGTGTGCTCAAACTGTCCCGCTCCCGGAGCGTTCAGCCGGAAATACGACTGCAACGGGATTTCCACCGAGACACCGGGTGGCACATAGACATAGGAGCCACCGGACCAAACGGCACCGTGCAAAGCGGCAAACTTGTGATCCGTCGGCGGCACCAGCTTCATGAAGTGCGTGCGGATCCGCTCTGCGTGCTCCTCCTCGTGCATGGCAGACTCCAAATCGGTATAGACGACACCCAGCGCTGCCACCTCATCCTTGACGTTGTGGTAAACCAGCTCGGACTCGTGCTGCGCGCCCACTCCGGCCAGACTCTCACGCTCCGCCTTCGGAATGCCGAGACGCTCGAAGGTGTCCTTGATCTCGTCGGGTACTTCATCCCACTCCGCATGCATCTTCGTCTTCGGCTTGACGTAGGTGGCAATATTGTCCATATTCAGACCGTCGATCGGCGGTCCCCATTCCGGGATTAAAAGTTGATTATATATTTCTAGAGACTTCAGCCGGAACTCCCGCATCCACTCGGGGTCCCCCTTTTCAGAGGAAATCTTCTCTACGATAGCCGGTGTCAGCCCCTCGTCGAAGCGCACCGAATTCTCGTCGGTTTCCTCGTTCCGGAAGTCATACAGGCTCCGGTCAACATCCTCTACATAAGTTTTTTCTTCGCTCATAGTTAATTGCTTTCACTTTCACATTTGTCATCAGTCACAGATACTTCTCAAATCCGTTTTCATTGATTTCATCCACCAGCGAAGCATCCCCCTCCGCCACGATCTTCCCGTCCACCATGACGTGCGTAAAATCTACATTTAACGATTCAAGTATCCTGGTGCTGTGAGTGATGATCAACAACGCGCCGTCCTGCTCCTTTTGGTAGGCTTCCACGCCCTTCGATACAGTCCTGACGGCATCCACATCCAGACCGGAATCCGTCTCATCCAAAATAGCTAATCTGGGTTTAAGCATCAGCAACTGAAGGATCTCGGACTTTTTCTTCTCACCACCGGAGAAGCCCACATTCAAGTCACGGTCCATATAGGACTCGTCCATGGCCAGAATCTCCATCTTGGCTTTCAAATCCTTCCGGAAGTCCCAAAGCTTGATCCGGGCATCCTCCCGCTGCTCCTTCGCGCTACGGATGAAGTTCGTCAGTGTCACACCCGGCACCTCCAGCGGATTCTGGAAGGACAAAAAGAGCCCCGCCTTCGCCCGTTCGTGAACATTCATCGCCAGCAGATCATGCCCATCAAAGTCGATGCTTCCGCCGGTCACGATGTATTTTTCATTGCCCATCAGGGTATAGCCCAGGGTGGACTTGCCGGCGCCGTTGGGTCCCATCAGGACGTGGGTCTCTCCCGGTCCCATAGACAGGGACACCTTCGAAAGGATCGCCAGTTCTTCGTCTCCGGCCCCGCCGATGGCCACGGACAGATCCTTCACCTCTAAAATCTTGTCAGACATAGTTCCTCCTAAATCATATACAAATCCACAAAAGACTTGCATATTCTACCATAAAAGTAGGGAATCCGTCAAGGAATTCAACGCTTTTTGAACTTCCATTTTCCCGTATAGCCTGTCTTTTTCTTTTTCAGCAGAGCGGTGTACTTTTTGTACTTCTTTTTCGGTAAATAGAATACCGGCTTTTCAGCAATCCTGTCAAACGCATATTTCCCGATGGAGGTGATGGAGGTCGTCTGAATATAGATTTTTTTCAGTTTCCTTTGATACCGGAAAGCCGACTTCGCAATCCCGATGACCGGGTAGGTTTTCCCTTCATATCTGATACTCTTCGGTATGTGGACCTTTTTTCTGTCCTTAAGCCAGTTGTTGCCGTTCAGAACTGCGCCTCCCTTCCGGAAGGTAAAGGTCAGGTCCTCACCCCGGATGATGGTGATGTCAGACAAATCTTCGTCGTCGGAGCCGGAGTCCGGCTTTTTACCATCCGAATATGCTAATTTGTTGTAATACGAATAATCAACATCATCCTTGATTCCCTTTAGGTCATAGGGGTCAATTGTGTAGAGAACAGCCCTGCCGACGCCGTCCTCAGCCACCCATGATATCCGACCGTCCTTCCGCAGGACCGGTTCGCAATCCGAGAGAACGATATTCTTTTTCACGCAGGGACCAATGGGATTTCCTTCACAGTCGACGAGCTGGAGTTTAGTCCATAGCTTTCGCTTTTCACGCCGTTCCTGCCACTCCCATGAGAACTCCTCCATTGGCACCCAGTCATTTTCCATCCACATCATCAGAAAATGACGGTCATCGACCTTTACCAGATACGGACACCATGTGATGATATCTCCTTTTTCCGTGTCATATTCAGTGAGATATCGGTACCTGTGCTGCATCATCTGATGATCCTGAAACGCCACATAAACATCACGATGTTCATCATCCAAAAACTCCATATCCTTCGGCCAGCCCTCACGCAGTACATTGCCAACGGACAGCGCGCCCGCAGATGTCAGTTCAAATCCGCCCACATTCATACCGGTCGGATTTGTGTTTCCCAGTGCGCCGTGCAGTCGCACCTGCAGGTCGGCATCGTATCTTGTCGAAGTGGAATTGCCGGCCTCTGCGTCCATCCTAACCTCGCAATACCGATTACCCCTGTCTGATGGAATATTAGCATCCGACAAACCGGATAAATAAATTCTCCGTCCCTTCACGCGGATATACTCACCGAAACAATGACTGATCCAAGCCAGGCTTTCATCCAAATAGCCATCGATAAACGGCGTTCCGAGTTTGCTTTTTTTCGGCGTGTTGTATCCTTTCATCGTAGCTTCCTCAATCATCAGGACCAGATTCCCCTGATGGTATTTTTCGTCTATCATACGTGCCATCTGCTTGGTCGTATGGATGCAGAGGTAACCGTCATCGGTCTCTGCAAATTTTACGCATCCGCCGGAAAATGGTACTTTCGTATCAATCAACTCGCGATCAAAAGAACAAGCCCCCAAACGATTCCATGAAAAATCGTATTTTATCACCCGGATCACCTCGGAGGCAGTCGGATCACTCGTCTTCTCCGGACATTCCTGACCGCAAACGATATAGAAAGCATCCTTTCCCTTGAAAAAGCCACCGAATATCGGCAATTCAAGCTGAAGCTCCTTTTCCTCCGACAGCACACCATCTGCTGTGTAGTACCACACATGAAGATGATCTATCCCAAACGGATCATCCTCGGAATCTTTTTTATGAATAACACCAAACCGCAGGAGTCGACCGTCATCCAGTTCATACAGCCAGGACTGAATATCCTTGAACTCCATGTTGTTACATCGGTTGCCGATGGTATCTTCATTTGTCTTTTCCTTCAGCTCGATGCACTGTGCCTTGCCCCTATCCCGCGGCTTCACCGAAACCTTCATCGTCTGTGTTCCGCCGCCGTCTGCCCGGGCGGCTGTGATCGTGGCCGTTCCCTCACTCCAGGCAGCCGCCTTGCCATCCTTCGTGACGGATAGCACAGAGGGATCGGATGAGGTGAAGTACGCCACCGACTTCATGGCAGTCGGAAAAACTGCCACATAATCCGCACTCCCCCCGGCTGTCAGTGTCGTTGTTGCCTTTGCTGCCTCTCCCCCTGTTATAGAAAAAGCAGACGCCGGACTCATATCTATCGTTTCAAAGAAAAATCGTTCCGTCGGATCACCATCCGTACTGCGTTGCGCCGCCGGCACGGAATTGTAGTAATCCGTAAGACCGCCATCATAACCCGCAAAGGTATTTCCCATGGTTCCCTCACGCTCCATGCAGACCAGCCGGTCGCCGCAGACCATCAGTGTCCAGACCGGATGTGTCGTTCGGTATTTTGCAATCACCTTTTTCTCCTTGACGGAGACCTCTGTGATCTCATACAGGCCGGTGTTGAACAGCATGCTGTCCCTTTTTTTGCAGTAATCAACCCTCAGCCCGCGACCGGAAACCTCGGAGCTGTACGCGTTGTTGCTCTCTGTCGGCAATTTTCGATCTGCTGTCTCATTGCCGCGTGTAAGCATCACAAATTCCGTCGCCTCCTCGCGATTGGATAGCGTTACAGACTGAACACTACGTGGTTTGTTTATGGGATAAACCACCGGCTCCGGTCCGCTTGATCCGAGTTTCGGCGTAGCTGTACTACGCGGAACCGGTTTATCATAAGACAGTTTGGACGCATCCAAAACAAAGGTTTCCACACCGCCTATCCCCTGCGTGTAGTCCCAATAATCCCTACTCAAAACAAGATGCGAGCCGCCGACGATACCGGCATATCTTGCCTCTATACCGAGATCCACGGTCACGCCGGAGCCCTGTGTAACTGTCGTATTCGGAATGAGTATCTGACCATCCCGAATCGTAGCAATCATGAGGCTGTTCCCCACACTTTCCCCCTTGCCTTTGTAATACAGGTTCCCGGTTTTCTCATCAAAGGTAACAATGGTTCCTCTATCACCGTAGCCAATCAGATCCAGCGTTCCGTCGGCCAGCTTCTTCTCGGAGGTCTGCTTGCCGTTTTTATCGATCAGGACAATACGGTTATGGGGTGTCATAACTGCACTTCCGGTTTCGTGGAGGCTTCCGGTACTGTCCGTCAGGCTGTGCTCCAAGTACCCCAGACCGCCATCTCCGGTGGCAAAAAACTTGACTTCCCGATGGCCGGTTGCCTTCTCCAGCTTATATGTGGCGTAGGGTGATACTTGCTCCGTTGCCAAGTCATATCCCTGAATTTTGACGGAGATTTCATTTGTCGGCTCATGGAATTCCGATGCTGAACTTCCGCCGGAAGAAACCGTCGTCTGTTCGATGAGATAGATCACATCCCCCTGACGGTAAGTATAAAAATCAGTATCCGCCGCATTGACTTCATATACGGTTTTTTCCGTACCGGAGCGGACATTTCGTTCGATAAACTGATAGTGTCCCACATAAGCACTTCCGGCTGCCGTTCCGGTACTCTGCTCCGCCTTGACATAGTACACCGTGTCATCCTTCAATCCGGCGTAAATCTCCCCACTCTCGATACGGGTTTTCAGATACTCATTCCTGTCATAGGGCAGGACGCTCCGGTCACCATCTGCCGTGACCAGTGTTCCGTCATGCTCGATATAATTCACGCCGTACCAGCCGTCTTTATCCGGCTTTACGGAATCTACTTTGCTGGCGCAGGATACCCTCCCCGCCGGAAACAAGCTCAGCATCAACGCTGCCAGAAGCAAAATCGATATTATTTTTCTAATATGTCTCATAGTGAAATCTCCTTCCTATTACACTCTTAAATCAGATCATAGCCCCACTCATCTGTCCACATTCTCCTTTTTATTTTTCCCCTAAACCCGGCTTTTCGGATGTTTTTGGTAAATGCATACAGCGTTTTTTTACTTACCTCATCAATAACCGCAATAGCCGACGACGGCACACCCTTGAACGCATTTTTTCCGAATTTGATTTTTAACACATTATCTGCCCAGAACTCAATCTTTTTAAGTCTTGTGCACCCATAAAATGCATTCCTGCCGATTTTCAGTGCACTCAGCCACAAATACCCCAGTTTTTTGTTGTTGGCTGAAAACGCCGGACCGATCTCCGTCACACGGTAGTTTCTGGCATACTGGGTTTCATAACCATCAAGCACGAGGAATTCGCCGGGCTTTTTCACCTTTACCGCTCTGACACTTCCGGTCGTACCATAAGTTCCGGCCTGTTCGGTAATCTCAAAAATCTCTAATCCTGACTCGAACCGTTCTCCGACCTCCGGTGCCATCGTATAGAAAAATGTATAGGCACTGTCTCCCGTCACCTGCCCTCTCTCGTTTCGCTCACAAAAATGCAGAAGATACGGTTCGTCCTGGTCCGGCTTAACACGGATCTTAAACCCGTACAGTCCCTCATCCGAAACATCCTCGATCATCTCCCAGTTGGTCCGGTTTTTGCAGTACGAATTGTCACAGCTGTGCCGGATAACGATATTCTCCCATGCCACCGGATGATCTGACAGCAGATAGTAGGTATGCTTTTTCTCATTTTTCTGGGCAACCTGACCGGCTAACGTTTCCAGACTCCGCTCCGACGCTGTGTATAATCCTACCATCGGCAGCCCGATTGTATAGGGCAGATCATAAACCTTCTCCCCACTCATATAACGGATGATAAAATGTCCGACCACATCCGGCGAGGCCTTCAGGAACATTTCCCCCTCCAGACTTTTTTTATTATATTTTTTACACGATTCGATAGATACCCGCTGCGAGGCCGTCACTCCGTCCTCCTCATAGACGGTCAGCTTCGTCCCATCGTCAAGCAGGGTAGATACCCCGTTTTCCTGTAGTAAGAAGCAGGCAGGTCGTGTCTCAAACGGTGTACTGAAACCAAAGCCGGCTCCGAAATCCGCCGCACCGGGGTTCTGATAAAGCCGTTCCTCACCGGGATACCAACTGCTGTGATCTCTCACTTCGTTTTCATCACTGCTGTGATAATCCCAGGCATGCATGTAAGATACATCCCAGGGATCGGAGATATTCAGGCCTTCATCCACAAAATCCACATACAGGATGTCCACATCGAGTCTTTCATCCCAATCGTCGTCATCATCGTCATCATCCTTTCTGTCATCGGATGTCTTCAGGTACTCATAAGTCTTGTTCCAAGGATTGACCATTTCATATTCATCATCCTCATCCGCTACAACAGGATTCAGATAAAGCATATCATGATTGTCCGGATTTGCTATGGTGATCTCATAGGTTGCATCCCCCTCAACCGAACCAGCCAGTTGTTTCACGGTGACAAAACCGGGCATGTCAGCTTTGCCATCCGCGTCCACCGTGAATTTGTCGGTAACCCGGATGATTTTTTCCTTTTCAGGGCGATACTTGATGTCTTTACTGTCCTTCATACGCATATACACCTTGCCACCGGTTCGCGGCAACTGGATTCGGGTGTAGGTTCTGGTATACTTCGTCCCCTCGTTGCGGGTTTCTTGCACCCGTCTCGTACACGCCTCATCGAAGTAAAAATGAACGCCTGTATTCTCTTCCTTTTCCTCTTGAGTCTCTGCATGTACTTCGCCCATTCCCGTAAACGAAACAGATAAGGCCAAAACAACCATCAATAAAACCGACAGAATCCTGTAAAAAGAATACTTCGTCCGAATTCGATTATTCTTATTCATTCCCATCCTATTCTTCCTTTCATTCACAACACAATCAGCCTCCGATCCACCCACAGACGGATCGAAGGCTGATATATAATCTGTTTATTTCATCGTCTTCGTCTTGCTCCAGGCGCTGTAAGCCCTGGATTTACCGACGGTTATATAAGTCCGCACACGGACATAATAGGTCTTTCCCTTTTTCAGCTTGGTCGCTGTCAGAGTTGTCCCTGATGAGGATTTCACACCCTCTCCCGGTGACATATACGGGAATTTTTTGGAGTTTGAGTACTCGATCTCATAGCCGGACACACCCTCGACCTCACCCACGGGAACCTTTGCCTTTTTACCGGTGCGTTTGATCTTGCCGATGGAGGTGGTCGCCGGCGGTGTCACGAGATACCGGATGTCAATACCGGTGGGACCGACCATGTTCTGGCCGAGCTCCTTGTACTCATCGATCGCAGCCTGGGAATACCCGTACTCGGCAAAGCCGTTCTCAGGTGAATCCATCTGGACATCTGTCGGCTCACAGTAGAGGAAATTCATGCTGCCTTTTTTGCTAATCAAATGATAACTCGGGAAGATGTCATCATACCAGCCGTAATTCTCGATACCGATAGAGAAAAGCCATCCGCCGCCCTTTTTCTCATCATATGCTTTTTTCGATGTAACGGAGATATAATCTCCGTCCTCGCCCGCCTCAGCCACATATTTGCCAACCCAGGAGTCCGGGAACTTCACACGGAACAGGTCATGGGATATACCGTTGAGCGGAGCGAAGGTGATATTTTTCCGGGCATCCGCGAAAGTCTCCGCTGCCGAATCGATGTAGCCGTGCAAGGTGATCGCTACATCGTCATCAAAAGCCGAAAGCTCCGGCTCTGTCGTACCGGATATATAGGTAACATTTTTCGGAATCGTGATATCCGTCAGCGTCTTGCACCCATTAAATGTCTGTGCCTCGAGCCGGGTGAATGCCGGATTCTCCGGAATGTGTACACCCGTCAGCTTCGGACTGTCGATAAAAGCCTGTTCCTCGATCACCGTTACCGAATCCGGAATCACGACAGTTGTCAGTTCCGGACATCCCCTGAACATAGCACCGACTTTGGTGACCGAATCGGGAATGACAACCTTTTTCAATTTGGCGCATTTACTGACACTGTCCGGATCCGAGATCGTACCGCCTACCTCAGTAACCTTGTAGGTGTTGCCATTCTCGTCCTTAACCTGGGATTGGAAAGTCACTTCCTCTACGGTACTCTGGATGCTTTCATCAAACCCATACACATAGGCCGTTCCGTACAGTGGATCCTCCTTGTCGGAAAAGCAGGAATACCGCACACCCTCAACCGTTACGGAAAAATTCCCGCTTCCATACGCCTGTGACTCCTTTACCGGCAAGACCGCCGCCAGCGAAAGCACCATAACAACGGCCAATGCACACAACTGTTTTTTCTTACTCATCGCAATATCCTCCTTTTGAAAAATGATTAGTCTGAGAAAACACCAATAAATCAGCATTTTCAAAAGATCGAGTTCCCCTTCAAAAAGCTCGAATTGCTCAAGTAGTTGTACTTCCCCTCCTCAGGCACAAAAGTTTCGTAATTTTTCGTAAATTATAACATCCCCCCTTTGATTTGTCAAGTATCCGACGGATTTGGTAACCCAACAAAAAACACCCCGCAAAGAACGGGGTGTTTCTGTCGACCGACAAATCGGCCGTGATTATTCATTCACATATACTCACGCCTTCTCTGTCGGCCAGTAGGATGACGGCCAGTCAGCGCCGCCGGACAGCTTGTCAAACGTATCGATCAGGACAACAGTATCCTGGTCAACATTCTGCATCAGGAACTTCATGTGATCCTCGGGCATGGCAATACAACCACCCGTCCACGGCTTGCAGGAACCGAAGCAGTGAACGAAGATAGCAGAACCGAGTCCCGGTGTACCGGCATCGTTGTAGCTGACATTCAGGCAATACTGATACTGATACAGATACTCGATGATATGCTCGGAATCATCCTTGTTCAGTTCCGGATAATCGTTGATGTTTACCAGTTCATTGTAATGATAGTTCGGATCTCCGGACCAGTACATATTCTCATCGACCTTGACATAGGGGATCGCGCAGCCCGGATCATCCGCGATTCCGAAAGCACGGTTGAACTTGAACTCACCGACCGGAGATTTGTTATCCCCTTCTTTTGTTTTGTTCAGGCCGGCTTTTCCGATAAATCCGGGTGTCGTCATACGCACATGCCAGCTTCCGTCTGCCTGCTTCTCGTGCAGGGATACCCAGGCCGTCGTCGTCTCTTCGCTGTAAGCAGCTACGATGAAAAGCTGTTTCGCGGTGGCTGCCTGCGGGAGCTTCGCAACCCAGTCAGGGGAAGCTACGTTGATTCCGGGATATCCATCCTCAACCACGGTAACCTCGACGGAATACTTCTTCCCGCCAAGCTTTGCCGTAACGGTCGCTACACCGGCTCCCACTGCGGAGATCTCAGCGGATACATTGCTCACCTTTTTCGCCTTGACAGTCGCTACTTCCTTCTTCGAGGAGGACCACTTAACCTTCTTCTGGTCCTTCTTGGCTACATTCAGCAGGGAAATCGTCGCCGTCTTTCCTACCTCGAGGAACACCTCTCCGTCATCCTCATCCAAAGCCACCTTTGTCTTCGCCTCGGACGGCTTCACATCTGCGCCTGCAACCAGCGACAGCGCCAGCGCTGCGGTCAGCGCGACAGCACATACTTTCATTTTTCTCATGTCGTATACTCCTTTCCGACCTTTTCGATCAAAAACTCATTTTTCAAAAATCCTATCGGATAAATCCTACTATACCTCACCATCCGTTTCCTGTCAAGTTGACATGGCTCGTTACTATTCACGGCCGTCACCTCTCCCTTATTTCAACTTCTTGTAGGTATCCGTTGCCAGATGGATCGATTCCAGCTTGGTCTTCCCCTTGTACACGTCCAGATAGGAATCCACCGTGAGCGACCCCTTTTCCGATTCCGCCCGCATCTTGTAGGTTTTCCCGTCCTTTGCCTTTTTATAGGAGTAGATCGATACCTGCAGCTTTCCGGAGTTGGTCTTGGCACGAATCAGCAGCGGATACTCCAGGGTGTTTTTCACCACGAGATCCTTCGTCCCCACCGCCAGCGCCGCGTCCATCCCTGCCGGAACATAGCTCACCATGCACATATGCGGAAATCTCTGCGTCGGGATGATCCCGGCGAGCAGAAAGGCGTCGTACGCTGTGATCGAAACCTGGCAGATGCCTCCTCCCTCGACCTGAACGACTTTGTTGTTCAAAAATCCTCCCGCTTTGCCGTAGCTCTTTCCGTCGGAATCGTCATACAGAGCTTCCAGGAACGAAACCTCTTCCTCCGGTTTCAGGAGCTTTCCGTCAATCCGGGACGCTGCCAGGGCTATGTTTTTCCCGCGGACATTCGTCGGAATGAAATAGGTGGAAAACGATCCGATGGGGGTGTCGATTTTTTTCAGATACGATGCCTTCACCTGGGCCTCGACCACTTTTGTTTCGTATTTTTCGGAAAAATCCGCCGTTTCATCGGAGTCCAGATAGTCTTTCAGGTCTTCGGCGATCCGTGATGTATCGAGGACCTGTCCGTTCTTCTCCTCCTTGACTTTCATATTCTTATCGATGGTAGCGTTCTTCGGCGGTTTGTCGTATTTTTTGGCATACTTGGCCACCAGGCTCGTGATCCTCTCCTGATTGCTCTCGCACCGGAGTTCTACCGTCACTTTTTTGGTCTGACGTTTCCCGCTGATGATATCATCCTGCTCGTTAACCGGAAGATCCTTATCGACATTGATGATATGCTGTGCCAGAGCACTCTCTCTGCCGGCAGGATAGACGTTTTCCCCGTCTCCCTCGAGACAGACGAAGTAGATGTTCTCTTTCAGGTTTTCCATGGAAAGGGTATACTCGTTCCCGTCGATGAGGATATTCACCATCCGGTCTTCGTAGGCCTTTCGTTCCGTCGTAAGCAGGTTTTCGATATACTTCTCATCTTGATCCGTCAGCTCCTCGTCACCGAACCATTTGTTTCGGAAAGCCTTGTCGCGGTGGCCCTCCACCCTCTCCACCATCGCTTTTTCTTCGTCTTCGGCCTGATGCTTTTTCCGGGTGGAGATCACGAGAACGACGATGCCGAGAACGACAACAACCGCCATAACGATGAGAAGGAGTGCCGCACGGCGACTCTTTTTATCTCCGCCAGGGCCGTCCGACGCAGTCGGGCGTGACATTTTCTTTTGCTGGTTGGTCATACTTACCTCCGAATTCAATAAGGCAACCCGGTTACTATGAACCGGTGTTGCCTTATATTATATCTTATACGAAGCAATTATGCAAGTATTGTCAGAGCTCCTTCATCAACATCCAGCGTGACTGTATCCCCGGCGTGAACCTCGTCGGCGAGAATCTTTTTCGCCAGAAGGGTCTCCACATGTTTCTGGAGATACCGCTTCAGCGGGCGGGCACCGAAACTCGGATCATACGCCTCGTCCGCGATGAGATCGGCCGCCGCCGGTGTGAGCTTCAGGGTCAGTTCCTTTTCATCGATCCGCCGGTTGATATCCTCCACCTGCAGGTCGATGATCCGGCGGATATCATCCCGGCTCAGAGGCCGGAACATGATAATCTCATCCAGCCGGTTCAAAAACTCCGGCCGGAAGCTCTGCTTCAGGATCGTGTCGACGGCGAGCATGGACTGCGGTGAAATCATTCCATCCTGGCCGATATCCTCTAACAGGACATCCGCTCCCAGATTCGATGTCATGATCAGGATCGTGTTTTTGAAATCCACGGTCCGACCGTGAGAATCCGTGATCCTCCCGTCATCCAGTATCTGCAGAAAAATGTTGAAAACATCGGGATGCGCCTTCTCCACCTCATCAAAAAGGACGACGGAATACGGCTTTCTGCGAACAGCCTCCGTCAGCTGTCCCCCTTCATCATACCCCACGTATCCCGGAGGAGCTCCGATCAGGCGGGACACCGAAAACTCCGACATATACTCGCTCATGTCGATCCGGACCATGGCATTTTCATCGTCAAACAAGCAGGCTGCCAGACTTTTCGCCAATTCGGTCTTGCCCACGCCGGTGGGTCCCAGGAATAAAAATGATCCGATGGGTCGTTTCGGGTCCTTGATCCCGGCACGCGACCGGATGATCGCCTCACAGACCTTCGTCACACCCTCGTCCTGCCCGATGACACGACGATGAAGCTCGTCATCCAGATGAAGGGTTTTGTTCCGCTCACTCTCTGTCAGCTTCGCCACCGGAATTCCCGTCCAGCGGGAGATGATCCGGGCAATCTCCTCATCCGTCACCGCTTCCGAAACCATACGATCGTCATCCGTACCCTTCTGCACTGCCGCTTCTGCTTTTGCCAGCTGGTCGGTCAGGGCCGGCAGCGTCCCGTACTGCAGCTCCGCCGCCTTGTCCAGATCATAATGACTCTGTGCCATTTCGATCTGCGCGTTAACATCCTCGATCTGTGCCTTCACCTCCTGAATCCGATCCAAGCCTACCTTTTCCTCTTCCCACTTTGCCATCAGCGCGTTGAATTGATCCCGGTCCTCCGCCAGTTCCTTCTGGAGTTCTGCCAGACGCTCTCTGCTCAGGTTGTCGGTTTCCTTTTTCAGGGCAGCCTCCTCGATCTCCATCTGCATGATATGTCTCCGAAGCTCATCCAGCTCGGTAGGCATGGAGTCCAGCTCGGTTTTGATCAGGGCACAGGCCTCGTCCACCAGATCGATGGCTTTGTCCGGCAAAAACCGGTCGGAAATATACCGGTCGGACAGTACCGCTGCCGAAACCAGCGCTCCGTCGGTGATCTTCACCCCGTGGAACACTTCATACCGGTCCTTCAGACCACGGAGGATGGATATCGTATCCTCCACATCCGGTTCATCCACGCGAACCGGCTGGAATCGCCTCTCCAGAGCGGCATCCTTCTCGATATACTCCCGGTACTCATCCAGGGTAGTCGCGCCGATGCAGTGCAGCTCTCCTCTGGCCAACATGGGTTTCAGGAGATTCCCGGCATCCATCGCCCCGTCCGTTTTTCCCGCGCCGACGATGGTATGCAGCTCATCGATAAACAGAATGATCTGACCGTCGCTTTCCTTCACCTCCTGGAGAACCGCCTTCAGCCTCTCCTCGAACTCTCCCCGGTACTTGGCACCCGCGATCAACGCTCCCATATCCAGCGCGAATACCTGTTTATTCTTCAGCGCCTGGGGCACATCGCCGCGGACGATCCGCTGCGCGAGGCCTTCCACCACGGCTGTCTTTCCGACGCCGGGCTCCCCGATGAGAACGGGGTTATTTTTCGTCTTGCGCGAAAGGATCTGGATCATGTTCCGTATCTCGGAATCTCGTCCGATGACGGGATCCAGCTTCTGTTCTCTCGCCCTCTCCACCAGGTCATAGCCGTATTTTTCCAGGCTGTCGTAAACCGCCTCCGGTGTGTCGCTGGTGATCTTCTGGTTCCCGCGCACGCTCTGCAACGCCTCGAGAAATCTCTCCCGGTCGATGCGGAAGTCGCGAAACAGTTCCTTCACCTCGCGGGACGGTCGTTTGATCATACTTAAAAATAAGTGCTCCACCGAGACATACTCGTCTCCCATGCCCTTCGCCTCATCCTCGGCATAAATCAGGACTTTGTTCAGGGCCTCTCCCATATATATCTGACCACCTTCGACCTTCGGTCGTTTCGCGATCAATCCCTCGACCTGCGCGGTGAACACTTTCGGATCGATCTCCATTTTCTCGATCAAACGGGCGATCAGACTCTCCTCCGTTGTCAGCATACTGTAGAGCAGGTGCTCCTCCGCCAGCTCCTGATTTCCGAAGTCATATGCTATTTTTTCGATATTGTTAATGATCTCTACGCTTTTTTGAGTAAACTTTGATACGTTCATAGCAATTCCTCCTTCCTTAAAATGCACATGAATGCCGCTCCTCGATTAACACTATTTCAATTTATATCTATAATACCACATTTATTAGCACTCGTCAAGAGAGAGTGCTAATAACTTTGATTTTTTTCAGTTCCTCTTGAGGACAATCTCGATTTGTGGTAGAATGAATTCTCAGATGATGTTTTATAAAAGGAGCACTTCCATGAAAAGATTGCAATACGTGATATCTCTGACGATAGCAGCCTTCACCGTCCTAACAGGCGGGGTACTGATGACCGGTTGCGGTTCTGACGAGGACTACTCCCTGATCGAGACCGCGTCCCGGCTGGCGACGGGTGGCAGTACCGAACCGGAGACCAACCCCCTGGTCGAATCTGCCGTATCCTTCGACCATACTCTCGATAACTATACTCCCAAAAAGAAAAAATACAACTTCTACTTCACCTACAAGCTGGTCCACCCCTGGTGGGACGCTGTAGCCATGGGACTGGAGGACGCCACCGATCAGTATATGGACCGCGGGGTCACCATCAACTACGAGTATCTGGCTCCTGACGCGGTCTCGGCCGAAGACCAGATCGAGCGGATCCGGAAAGCTGCCGATTCCCATCGGTACGATGTCATCGGGATCGATGTGGCCGACAGCTCGTTGCTCGCACCGGTGATTGACGAGCTGGTAGACGGAGGGCAGAAGGTGATGACCTTCTCCAGCTCGGATACGGAGCCGGAAACAAATTGCAAGCGAATCGCCTACGTCGGAAACACCCATAACCGTCAGGACGGGGCCGATCTCGCCGAAGCTCTCTGCCAAAAACTGAATTACAAAGGAAAAGTAGGAATCATCGTGGGAGATCCCGGCGCCCCCTGTCACGAGGAGCGTCTGGAGGGTGCCAAATCCGTGATAGAAAAATACCCCGACATGGAAATCGTCGGGATCGCCTACGACAAGGAATCCGCCGACCGCGCACAGGCAATCACCGAAAGCTATCTCTCTGAACACGCCGATCTGGCCGGGATGATCTGTTGCAATATGGTCAATCCGGTCGGTGCCGCCCGCGCTGTCACCGAAGCCGGTCTCTCCGGTCAGGTAACTATCGTCGGCATGGACCATGACCGGGAAGGCCTCCAGTTTTTGCGCGACGGCACAATCTACTGCCTCGGTGTCCAGGATTGCTGCTCCATCGGCTTCGACACGATCCGGATAGCCGTCAAGGTTGCCGACGGCCTGCTCCCGGGTGACGGGTACGAAGAACTCACGGACGAAAAAACCACTCTGATCTATCAGAAAGACGCGGCTTCGATGCTGTACAAACTATACGGTGAGGAATAACCACCGCAGACATCATCCTGAAAAACCACACGGAGGAACCAACTTGAAACACTTCTTACTAAAAATACGCCCACGCATATTCAACGCCGTCACACTCGGAGTATTTTTCATCCTGGTGATCGCTTCCGTACTGATCGGAACCTCGCTTTGGAACGGTGAGAAAGCCAAGGAAAGCGCCGACGAAGCGGTCCACTCCATCAGCGAGTTCTACCTGCGCGAGCTGGGCGACCGTCGCTCTCTGGCCATCTCCGGCGAGCTGGACCAGACCATCCTTCACCTGGACGCGATATTCGACGTCGCCAGGGAACGAACCATCCAAAACCAGGATGACCTGCGTTCGTTTCTGCAGATGGTAAAGGAACTCTACGGATACGACAAGCTGGTGGTCGTGGATGAACACGAACTGCTGTACACCTCCCACTCCACGATTTCCGGAATCAGCCGGTACAATTTTCTGATAGATAAAATTACAAAACCCACCTTCTACACGGCCAATCTCTACGGTGCCCGAAAGCAACTGATCCTGGCCGCTCCGTTGAAGGATATCCGGATGGGAAAAACCAAACTCACCACCAGTTTCATCCAGATTGACCTGCCGGAGATGCTGGCCGAGATCACGAAACAAACCGACGAGAACGAGACCATCAACAGCGTCTACTACAGCAACGGCGAAAACATCACCGGTACTGACACGGAAGACGAAGAAAACATCCTAAATCAGCTGAAGTCGGCCACTTTTATCGAATCCGGCGGATACGACAAGCTAAAAGCCGACTTCGCCTCCGGCACCTCCGGCTTCACCTCCTTCCGCCAAGGCCACATCATCAACTACATGTACTATACCCCTGTGGAGGGAACGCACTGGATGTTCACGGTCATGATCCGGGAAAGCGCCATCTCCAACAACATCAGTGACATCCGGAAAGGGATGCTCCGGAACAGCGTCACCCAGATCCTCGTGATCGTGGCCGTCATGATGCTGGCCTTCATCCTGTTCTTCATCTATTCGAAACGTATGCAGAAAAAAGAAACCCATCGTCTGATCCGGGTTTCACAAACCGACGCCATGACCGGCGTGTATAACCGCGGCGGAGGAGAAAAAACCATCCGGAAGGCTCTCGAAGCCGGTGCCGAGGGATTGTTCTTCCTGCTCGACGCGGATAAGTTCAAATCCATCAACGATAACTACGGTCACGATGTGGGCGATCAGGTGATCATCGCCATCGCGGATTCCATGAAAGCCACCTTCCGTGATGAGGATATCCTGATGCGGCTGGGCGGTGACGAGTTCGCTGTCTATGCCCTCGGTGTCTGCAACAAGGAAGCCGCCGACCGGGTGATACGCCGGTTTTTCAGTGTGATCGAGGCCATCGACATCCCTTCCTTGGGCGACCGCCCCATCTATGTCAGTCTGGGGGCCGCCTTCTGGACTTCGGATTGTGGCTGGAGCTTCGATGAGCTGTATAAAAATGCGGACACACGGCTTTATTACAGCAAGGAGCGGGAAGGCAACAGCGTCACGTACTACAATGAATGACAATAAAAAAGGGAACACCGAAAACGGTATTCCCTTTTTCCATCAATCAATCGTCACATCTCCGGCACTGACATCCACCGTAAACTTGTATCCGGTGCTGCCGTTCACGGAGTTTCTCCTCAACTCATCCCCGACATTGCTTCCCAGGAAACTGATACCACCGGCGCTGGTATCCAGGTCAAACTCATAATCATCCGATTTGGCCCGGTCGGCAAAATGGTACCGGAAGTCTCCTGCCGACATATCTGCCTCCAGATTCTTCACCGGTGTGTTGTCGATAACGACATCACCGGCGGACATATCCAGACCAAGCTTATCCGTCACCTCACAGGAATTGACCGTAAGGTTTCCTGCTGACATATCGACCATCAACTGTGATGCCTTAACCTGCTCCACACGAGCATCACCGGCCGACAGATCCAGATTGCAGTCAATCTCCTTATCCTGGGGAACATAAACCGTGATCATCCCGGACTTTCCCCCTCCGAAAGAGCACCCGAACGACCAGCCGGTGTCCGTGTCAACCCGGAGTTCTCCACCGTTCAGAGCGATTTTCGGCTGTCTCTGGAATCTCCCATGGTACTCACATACGATTTTGGAGGTGTCACCGCGCTTGACGGTCACGGATTCGGAGGAGAGATCCACTGTCAACTTCGAAACAACCGACGCATCGAACTCCTCTTTGCCGTTCATCTCTTCCGCATTAACACTGACGAACGGTAACCCGAAGAAACGTCCTGCTCCACGGAAAATCCCAAGAACCACACCAATACCGCAGGAAAGGATGATCACCAGAAGAACGATGACCCAAACCGGTGTCATACTCTTTGGCTGATAGTTCCACTCGCTGACGACCGGGCCGGCTGCTTCCGGCTGCTCTTCGGCATTTCTCTTCATCGCCTTGCTCAGCTCATCCAGACGATTCTTGGTGCTGCCCGCGTAGACAAGCAGGCCGACACCGATTCCCGCACAGAGCAGCACGCCGGGTCCGAAGATGGCCCGGAGAGCCGCCGGCATCACATCACTGAAGGAAGATACCGCCGGGCCCAGGATACACAGGCCGATACCGATGGCGATGCAAGCCGAGTGACTCGTATCGAAGCTGCCGCTTCTCATCTTCAGCTCATTCACCGCTCCCTCATCCAGCTGCAACCGCTTTTTCCTCAGACTCGTCGCGCGTTTGGTCTGACCGCTGGCCATCACAAACATCCCCACTGCCAGGGCGATGAAGGCGAAAAATGAGACAGATCCAAGCGCAGCGCCCACCGCTCTGGCTCCGATAACAGCAAACAGATCATCAATCGCCGCCGTGATATACGGGGCCAGGATACACAGTGCCACACCCGCTGCCACTTTGAATCCATGGCTTTTGGTGTATTTCAGATAGTTCCTCAACTGCTCGATATTCATCGTAACCAGAGGTCTTTCCTTCTTCGGTGCCCCGTAGGTATTGGTAGCACCCTCGGTATAAGGTGCACTGCCGACTCCGTAAGGATAGCCCTGCGCCGCAGCACCGCCGGCTCCTGCCGCTCCTGCCGCACCGCCTGCCGCTGCACCTGCAAATCCCGCTGCTGCACCGGCCGCACCGGCTGCCATCCCGTCACTTGTCGGTTCTGCCGTCGCATTTACCGATCCTGTCCCGGCATCACCTTTTTTCTCCAGGATGCTTTCATCGATTCCCAGTTCCTCGCCGATTTCCTCAAAGCTTCCGAACTCGTCGATTACGATTTGGACAGCCTCGTCACTTCTTTTGCCTTCGCCGAGAAGCTCCTCGTATTTATCCTCCATCATCTGAAGCAGTTCTGCCTTTGCCCGGAGCATCTCAGGCGTCTCGGGTACATCCTTAAACAAACGTGCCAGATAATCTCGTAATTCTTCCATTATTTCCTCCATTCTGGAGCGTAGCGACAGTGTGGCGACGCGAATCTCAAAAAAACTGTAAGTTTTTTATTCGCAGTCTGCCATCAGTGCAATGTTTGTGACGCTCCGGCACAAACATGCTGAGTGAAAAAAAAGCTCATCAGAGTTTTTTTCACTCTTATGCCTCCTCTCCTTTCTCTGCTTCATCTGATTTCTCAGGAACCTCCTCCGTCACAGGGAGGCTGTTCGACGCAGCCGGGCTCGGCGCTTTCTGATCCAGATTGTCTGAAATGAAGCGATCGATCACTTCCTTTGTCAAATCCCATTCGGAGCATTTTTCCAGATAGTAGTTCCGCCCCTCATCCGTGATCCGGTAGTAGGTCCTCTTCTTTCCGTTCTCTCCCGTATCGGAGTAGGACCGGATGTACCCGTGCTTTTCCATCCGGGATACGGCGGAATACAGGGTTGTCTCCTTGATCACATATTTGTCCTCGGAGATACGGCGGATGTTCTTGGAAATCTCATAGCCGTAGGAAGAATCCTCCAGCAGCAGATACAGGATGATGGTATCATTGTATCCGCGAATCACATCACTGCTTATCATATCATCCTTTCCTCCTTTTTTGTTATGTTACGACTGTCAGTGTATGGCAGTCGTGGTACGTCTGTCGTGGTAACTGACTATACTATACCACACGTACTACGACAGGTCAAGTATTTTTTTAAAATTTTTTGTTACCATTCACGGCAGTCACTTCCCAACTCGAAAATCCCGCATGGCACGAAGTGCCATGCTCCACTGTCCCTTCGGGACTGATTTTCTCATTCGGGAAGTGACGGCCTTCAGACTGAACAACAGCCAAAAACACATTTGA
>JAFYBS010000081.1 GCA_017540125.1 Eubacterium sp. | reverse complement strand
TCGTGATCATGTGATTCCGGAGGATGTTTTATCCGATCGGGTGTATTTTTATAAGAGGAATGAAAAACGATTTTATTTTTGACTTTACAAAAGGCGTTGGATTGATTATAATAGACAGGTGTGGAAATCCACACCTTTGTTCCTGTAGCTCAGTTGGATAGAGCGTTGGCCTCCGGAGCCAAAGGTCGGGGGTTCGAGTCCCCCCAGGTGCGTGGGGAATGCAGTGAGGTTGTGTTCCCCTTTGATTCGAACAAATCATGGAAATAAAGGAATGTGAATCCTATGAAGATGCAATATAAAAAACTGGTTATTATTATTTCCGTAGCAACGCTGTTGCTCGGTTTTTTCATCCTGACACTGATTCCGAACGGAAAAGGGGGTAACGATGTAACGGATGTTGAACTTTTGGTCAACGAGAATCCGGAGATCAACAATCTCATCGCTGAGTATTTTACCGCTAAAAAAACAGTGGATATGGAGGCATTTGGTTCCATCGTCAGTGATGTGAATCAGATTGATCGTACAAAGTTTACGGCTATGGCAGCTTATGTTGAGGATTATCAGAACATCAACTGTTATGTGATCGAGAACACGGAGGGGAACGGCTATCGTGTTTATGCAAAATACGATATGAAGCTGAAGAATATCGAAACCCTGGCACCGAGCCTGACGGCGTTCTACGTGACAACCACTGCCGATGGCAAGTACATTATCTATCTCAGTGCTTTGGATGAGGTTCAGGAATCATTTATCGAAAAAGCCGATGAGAATGAAGGGTTCCAGCAGATTGTTAAGGATGTTCAGGCATCTCTGGATGAGGCCATCGATTCGGATCCTACGTTCCGTCAGCTTTATCAGCGGATGGACAAGGAAATCAAAGCGGCACCGGAAGTTTCTCCCGAAAACGGAGAGGAGTCTGAAAATCCGGATGAATCGCAGGCTCCTGTGGATTCTGCCGAACCGGAGGCTACCGATAATGCGGAGTCAGAGTCTGATAGCTGATTTCTCCGGACAGAAGTGTTTCGGAGGGTACCTGTAAATATCTGATTTGATGCCTGTGGTGACTGATTCTTCAGTCCCACGGGTTTTGTTTTCGTCATGGATGACGCAAGTGAGGGAAAATATGAGTGACGATGGAAAAATGAGGATCAATCGATATCTGAGTCACTATGGGGTGTGTTCCCGTCGCGAGGCGGATCGTTGGATCGAGGAAGGGAGAGTCCGCATCGGTGACCGGAAAGCTGTACCCGGGGATCGGGTAGGGACAGATGATATCGTTTATGTGGACGATTCTCCGGTGAAGGCTGAGCATATACCGGTGCTGATGGCTTACCATAAGCCCTGTGGAGTCATCTGTACGACCTCGGGGAAAGAGCATCCGAATCTGATCGATGTGATCGATTATCCGGACAGATTGTTTCCGATCGGTCGACTGGATAAGGATTCGTCAGGTCTGTTGTTGCTCACCAATGACGGAGAACTGGCCGATGAGCTGATGCGAGGCAGGAACGCTCACGAAAAGGAATACTTGGTTTCGACCGGAAAGCCTCTGAGCGACGAAGTGGTCCGTGCGATGGAACAGGGAGTACCAATTCTGGATACCATGACCAGACCCTGCCGGATTTATGATCGTGAGGGGAAGAGCTTTCACATCATTTTGACACAGGGGCTGAATCGTCAGATTCGACGGATGTGTGAATACTTTGGATATCGGGTAACTGCTTTGCACCGGATCCGTTTTGTGACGGTTACACTGGATGGATTGGAAAAGGGACATTGGAGATTGCTTTCGGAGGAGGAGGTTTCGAATCTGAGGAAAGTCGCAGGAAAGGATAAGGATGGATCAAATGGATAAGGAACGGGAACGCATGCAGGAGCTGGTGGCCATATTGGATCGTGCGGCGGCCGTGTATTATTCCGGCGAAGACGAAATCATGTCCAATTATGAATATGACAGGTTGTATGATGAATTGTCCGCGTTGGAGGAGAAAACAGGGATTATTTTGGCCGGTTCACCCACGGTTCGTGTCGGATATGAGGTGATGGGGGAGTTGCCGAAGGAGGCTCACATAGCTCCGATGCTATCCCTGTCCAAAACGAAGGATATCGATGAGCTGTCACAGTGGTTGGGTGAACATAAAGGGATTCTTTCGATGAAACTGGATGGCCTGAGCATCATTTTGACTTACGAAAACGGTGTTCTTGTTAAAGCTCTGACACGGGGGAACGGAGAAGTCGGTGAGGTGATCACAAACAATGCCCGTACATTTCGCAATCTTCCCGGAAAGATCCCTTTTCAGGGGAGGATGGTTTTGCGCGGAGAGGCGTTGATCCGGTATTCGGATTTTGAAGAGCTGAACAGTCAGAGTACGGATATGGACAGTGATTCCGTAAATATGTACAAAAATCCCCGTAATCTATGTTCCGGATCGGTACGCCAGTTGAATAATGAGATTACGTCAAAAAGAAGAGTACGTTTTTATGCGTATCATTTGATTGAATTAGAGGGGGAGGGGGAAATTCCGTCTTTATCGGAAGGAAGCAAGGAGGATACCCTCCGGTTTCTGATTCAACAGGGGTTTGAAACAGCTCCCTACAAGATAGTGGATCATGAGTCTCTGAGTTCGGCAGTGGAAGAGTTTTCCGGAGAAGTGAAGACATCGGATTTGCCAAGTGACGGTCTGGTGCTGACCTACGATGACATTGCGTTCAGTCGGACACTCGGGCGCACAGCCAAAGCCCCGCGAGATTCCATCGCCCTAAAATGGCAGGATGAAACAGCGGAAACCACTTTGTTGGAGATCGAGTGGAGCGCTTCCCGCACCGGATTGATCAACCCGGTAGCTGTATTTGAACCGGTAGAGCTGGAAGGGACCACCGTTCAGAGAGCCAGCGTTCACAATGTCAGTATTCTGCAGGAGCTGAAGCTTGGGGTCGGAGACCGGCTTACCGTATACAAAGCAAACATGATCATTCCGCAGATTGAGTCCAATTTGACCGGAAGCGGTACCTGCAAACCGCCCGAACGTTGTCCGGTATGTGATCAGGAAACAAGGCTTGTGACGGAGAACGGTTCTACCGTATTGATATGTCCCAATGAGGACTGCTATGCCAAACAAATCCGTTCCCTGACCCATTTTGTCAGCCGTGATGCATTGAATATCGATGGTCTTTCGGAGGCAACACTGGAGAAGCTTGTTTCCAAACGGCTGGTTCGTTCCTGTACGGATATTTTTTCGCTGAAACAATACCGGGAGGAGATTATCACGGATGATACGATGAAAATCCGGGAAAAATCCTTTGACAATCTGATGCAGGCTATCGATTCGGCACGAAACGCTTCTTTGCCAAATGTGATATATGCACTGGGAATCCGTGGGATCGGTTTGGCAACGGCAAAAGATATCGTACGAACCTATCCCTCGTTGACACTGGAATCTTTTTCTGAAATTACAAAAGATGAGCTGTTGGCGGTGGATGGCATCGGAGAAAACCTGGCAGATAGTGTTACGGCATTTTTCTCGGAGGATAAAAACATTCACACGATTCAAGAGTTGTCCGGCGTTCTACAAGTGTCTACTCCTGCGCCTGCATCGGAAGACAGTGTGATATCAGGGAAAACCTTTGTTATCACGGGAAGTCTTCATTCCTTTGAAAACCGAAGCGCCTGTAAGGAAAAGATCGAATCACTGGGCGGAAGGGTGGCTTCGTCCGTCAGTGCCAATACGGACTATCTGGTTAACAATGATGTGAATTCGACATCTTCCAAAAATAAAAAGGCAAAAGAACTGGGGATACCTGTTTTGACGGAGGATGAATTGATCAAAATGATAGAAAAATAGCATTTTTTCAAGAAAAAACTCCTTGAAATCACACGACTTTTGTAGTACAATAGTGTAGTATGGTAAGTATTGGATCAGGAGGATTTTCATGAGATTCAGGAAAAATGTCTTTAGCATAGCAGTGGCAGCAGTCTTTATCGCACTGATGCTTCTTGGCTTTGTGAATATGGTTATCATGTCTTATGATAGTTTTTCCGCGGATGGTATGGAGTGGATCTTCATCATTTCGATGGTTATTGCTGTACTTCTCCTGGCGATTGTAAGCTATATGATCCACGAGAAGGCGGCCTTAAAGGGAATCCAGAAGGAATCCGGACTTTGGATCATCATTGAAGGGATTATCGTTGTCGGTTCCTTCGGCCTGGTTTTTTACAACTGTCTGAGCACATCGGTAGAGTGCGGGATCTGGTTCGGATGCTGTCTGCTTTGTGTTTACGGAATTTGCCGATTGATGGGCGGACGTCTTTGCGGTTTGGCAGGTATTATATTCGGAGCTTTCCTGTATCTGTTCCCCTTGATGGGCGGCCATGTGATATTTGACAGCACGGAAATGCTGAATGTTCTCACTTTTTTGGGACCTTTCCTCGCATTTTTGCTGATCACCAAGCTGGTTATTCCCCAGTTTGCGAAAAACAGTATCGTTGTTGTTCTGGCCCTGCTTGTTCTTTCCGTAATATTCGGTACGGTGATCGTGATAAATCCGATTTCCTGTGTTTTGTGTATCGGATGTGTTATTTCTTTGATCTTTACCAGCATTCGTACAGTGGATACGACACCGACCAAAGGCGTTGTCATGGCAGGGATTCTTTTTGTTGGATCATTGATAGGAGCTTTCGGAGTTTCGGTTCTCCTTGATATGAGCTTTATGTCGCTGTTTACCGTAGTAAATGATCCGGGGTTTGATGCGGCGGAGGGAGTATTTTCCTTCGGAATGGAAAAAGCAGGTAACATGTTTACCAATGTCCTTTTTCATTCCTTTGGTTACGGTTTGTTTCCCGCCTTTATGCTTTTGTTTTCTATGGTGAGTGGCTACGCTGTTATCCGCAGAAAGCTGTCCGAGATTGCTCCGTTGATGCTGTCTATGATTGCTTTAACCATAGGGTATGTGATTTCCGGAGCTCAGGACAGCCATAATTATTATCTGACCTATATGTTAGCAGTTTTTTCTGCATATGGAATTTACAACATGCTTCTTCCCGAGTTTTTGGGAAGGTTTCAGGAGGATGAGGAAGATATGTTTGACGTGGAAGACAACAATGATACCGGTGCTATTCCTTCCGTCAGGGATTTAGAACGCGTTGAGGGAAAAGTAGCAAATGAAAATCATGAATCTGCTTCATCGGATTCTGTTTCGGAGGCTTCCGATTATACCGGGGCTCCGTCGGATGGATCGCCGTCTGTCCCCGGAACGGGCGTCAGCAAATCCGGACTTATGATCGATCCGATCATACCTTCGGAAGATACCTCACATTTTCAGGAATGGCGTGTATCAGAGGAATTTGTACGTGATGAAAAATTGAAACGTGCCCGCCAGGCGGAGCGTGAGAAGAGCTATCAGGAGGCTAAGGCGAGACTGGAGGCGGAAAAGGAAGGAACTACCGTTGATAATGAAGTTAAACAGGAGGATCCTTCGGAGAATATCCAGTTTGTACAACCGGTTACTAATCCGGAGGTTTCCACGGTAAGTGCGCCTGCGCCAGCACCGTCGCCTGCGCCAAACCCGACACCGGCACAAACTAAGACATCGGCACCGACGCCGGAACCGGAACCGATTCCGCTCCCGGATCTTCCCGACTTAGATGATGATAAACCGAAACGGATTGTATTTGTTCAGCAGGATGTCGGTCAATATCTGGAGCCACAGATTCCCGGTCTTGGTGAAGATCTGATTCCGACGCCGGAAAATGTTAACAGTGACAATATCGTTTTGAACCATGATTCGACTCAGGAGGATTCGGAGATGTTCAAATCGCTTGAATTGAATCCGCAGCATGAAGGACGTGAGATGGAACTATCGGAGTCTCACCGGATGGATACAGACTCAATTGTGATGAGCGGATACCAGAATTCCCCGGATCAGTTTGGGGCGGAGGACTTGTTATCGGCAATTATCGAGACAGAGGTTCCTACCGTGGATTTGCCGGATGTTCCGCCGTTGGAGGAATCAAACGACACCGATATACTGAAAAAAAAAGTGACGGAGGAAGAGCAGATTACCGATGAACAATTATCTGAGGTGACAGCCTCCTTTGCCGGTGATATGATCAACAGCACACCGAATCCCGGCGAGGATGCGCAGTTGGATGATTTGCTGGAACGATTGGATATGTCTGACAGTATCAAAAGGATGAACGCCAGTGCCAGGGAAGATTTAGCTGATGTCATTGAACAGGAGCAGAATAAAAATGAAGACGAGGTAGTACTCGTTGCAGAGGATTACGGGTTCGGAAGTCAGGACGGAGAATACGGAGAGGTCCCGACGGTCAGTGATCTGGAGGATCGCTGGCGGGCGGAACAGGCACTTTCGTCCGTTCCCGAGGATCAGATTCCGGATGTGGTAAGTCCTGAGGATCCGATTTCGAATGCGGCAAGTCCGGTGAATCCGATTTCGGATGCGGTAAGTTCTGTGGATTCGATTTCGGATGCGGCAAGTCCGGAAGATGAGTTTGCCGGATTTGACTTTGACTCCCAAAACTATTATGAAGAGCAGAGCGGTGATGTTGATCTGTCTACAGCGACAGATTCAATGCATGATATGGTTTCTTCCGATACGATTAATACCGATGAAAGCATGTTGATGCAAAAAGAGGAACCGTCGGAAAACCTGAATATGGACCTGTCGGATTTTACTTCCGAAGAATTGCTGAGTATGCCGAAGGAGGAACCACCGGTTGCCGATCAGATTAATCCGTTGATGGCAGAACCGGTTGTTGCAGCGAATGTGGAAGCTGTGCCGGAACCGGATTTTGCACCGGCCGTAGAAGCAGTGGCAGAGCCTGATGTTGCACCGGTTGTGGAAGTAGCGCCGGAACCGGTTGTTGAACCGGCTGTGGAAGCTGTTGAAGAGCCGGTCGTTGCACCAGCTGCTGACAAGGTTACTCCGTTTGTACCTGAGGTTATCACCCGTTCGGAAGCTCATGACACTCCGAATCAGGAGACACCTTCGGTTGAGCCGGTGACCGCGAAACCGGATCATGGTTTTGAAAGTATATCCTTTATGGATTTGGGACGTCCGACCGGTGAGACTCCGGAGACATCTGAGAAAGAGGTTTCTTCTGAAATTTCGGAAACCGCTGAGAAAGAACCTTCCGTAGCGGAAGCAGAGACTGCCACGAGAGAACCGGTCGTAAACCATACAGAGGAAAGTCCGGTTTATCAGTTCACCAGGAAGGATGACAGTTTTGATTCCAAAGAAGAGGGGGTTCTGGGAATTCCCAAGCCGGGAGATAAGACGATCTCATCTTACGTAAATCGTTATGCAGCGGCGGAAGAACGCCAAGGCAAGATTATTGCGGCATCTATGGATCGATATGAAAAGATGCATGAGAAAGAAAAAGCGGAAAACCTGTCCGTACATACCGAAGAAGTCGTTGCACGGAACGGTGGAGGAGCTCGCTCATATCACAGAATCATATTAAAATGATGGAATTCCGGTAGGTGTTTTCTGTAAATAACATATCCGGTGAACCCGGTTTGCATCAGCTGATCGGCAACGGAATCGAATTCATATGCCATCGCATCGGTTGTATGGGCATCCGATCCGATGGTGATCTGTCGCCCACCGAGTTCATAATATCGTTTGATAAAATCAGGATGCGGATTGATCGATCCGTATCCTTTTTTTAATGGAGAAGTGTTGATTTCCAACGCCTTGTTGTTTTGTATCAGAAAACGCATGATTTCGTCGGTAATTTCAAAAAAATCGGATGGATGATAGACGAAATCCCGTGGTGCATATCGAACAGCATAATCCAAATGACCCAGTGTGTCAAAAGCGGAGAATAAATGTATGTTTTCCAGAGTGAGTTCAAAATATCTCTGTAAAAGTCCGAATGCGTTTTGATTCTCCCAAAAAGCAGGATAATACGGGTCTTTTTTATCAATCAGATGGATGGATCCGATGATTTGATCAAACTCAGGATCTTCCGACAGGACCCGGTTTTTTCGAACCACATCGCAATCGGTTTGGAGACCGCATTCCACTCCCGTCAGGATTTCGAAATTCGGCTGATTTTCCCGTTCTTTTTGTATATCAGACTTGTATTCGTCTATATCAAACACAAAGGGGACACCGGAGAATCCCGGGCATTGATCAAGGGGAAAATCATAGTCGGTATGGTCGGTGATACAGATTCCTTTTAATCCGAGTTTTCGAGCTGCTTCGACCTGGTCGTGAAGATCGGTATTAGAATCCGTCGAATAGCTGGTATGAAGGTGTGTATCATAGTCAATTCTCATAAGTAAGCTGCCTCCTCCTGACCGGCCGGTGTTACCCTTTTCAGGTGTTCCTCCGATGCTACGATGGAATAGTTCGTATAGTAAACAACAAATCCGGGTTTTCCACCACCGGGTTTTTTGACATTTTTCTTTTGTGTGTAGTCAATTTCCAGCTTTTCCGAAAGCTTTCCGCGAGAGAATAATGCGGCGAGACTGGCTGCCTCCTCGAATGTGTGAATCGGAGGCTCTTCTCCGTGACAGGACACGATTACATGGGACCCCGGCATCTGCTTGGCGTGGAACCACCAGTCGTTTCCGGTTGCTTTTTTAAAGGTCAGTTCTTCGTTTTGATAATTGTTTTTTCCGACATAAATATCGAATCCGTCCGAGGATATGAAATGAAGTGGCTTGCTTTTGGGCAACTGTTTTCCTTTGCTTTTGGAACCGGATTGTTTTTTCAGATAACCGTGGTCGGTCAGTTCGGCACGTATGGCGATCAAATCCTCTTCCTGACGGGCGATGGAAAGCTCATTCAGTACGGATTCCAGATGATCCCGTTCGTTTTGAGATTCTTCCAGCTGTACGGTAACTGCTTCATAGGTTCGTTTCAGTTTGTTGTATTTTTCAAAGTATTTATTGGCGTTTTCCGAAACACTCAGAGAAGGATCGATAGGGATATCGATTTCCTCTCCGTTATGATAGTTCGTACAATGAAGAACCAGTTTTCCGTCATCCGGAAGATCGGTATTCATGGGAAGAGGAGGAAGTTCCGTGTAGCCATAGGTAGTGATCAACTCGCCGTAAACCTGAAAACGGTCTTTTTTCTCGGTATCTTTCAGTTGTTTTCGGAGAATGTCCAGTTTTTTTATGCATCGGTCATAGTGCGTCTGGACCGAGTTTTTTAAATCCGAGGATTTGAACCGGATTCTGGTCAATGTTTCTTTTTCCCTATAGAATCGTTCCACGATCATCGAGGGAGAAACATCGGATTCGCATCGACAATCCTTCAGAATTGTCAAAGGGAACACGGAAAACTCGCGAGGCCCTTTATTATCATAGTAGATGGAAGGCGAAAATTCGGATTCTTTTATCCGTTCCATCAGTTCCCGAAATGCATTCATGATCGCGGAACGTTCGTTTCCGTTCAGAGAAGCAGTGGGGCAGTCACCGTCTACACCGGCCCGGTTACAAAGCTCGTAGGCAACGATTCTGGAAATCCCAGTTATACCACCGGATATCGCCTTCGCAGTGGATTCCGGTTTTGGAAAAATGATGGAGTTCCACTCTTCGGTTGTGATCGTAAACGGAGAAAGCTTATCCATCGTATTCGGGACAAAGTACGGTTTTCCGGGCAGAACCTCACGAACAGAGCTCATCAGGCTGTTCACATGTTTTATGCTGTCAATGATCATGTCATCCGCATCGAGAAAAATCAGGTTACTGTGTTTTCCCATGATTTCTATCACCAGAGAACAGGAAATATCGTCTCCGAGCTCATTTTTCGTGGAAAACCGAAATCGGACCACCCGCTCCATGCCGATCTGTTCTACGTCTTCGATACGGGCTCCCGAGAGGTGTTTACGAAGGAGCATACAAAAATTTGGCGCAGTCAGGGGAGAAGGCTTGTTTTCTTCGGTCAGATAGAAAAGCGGGAGTGAGGCATTGGCTGACAGCTTCAGACGCAGGGTTTCCCTCTTTTTTTCCTCGCCGGACACGGAAGGATAGCCTGCCGGCGTCTGGAGCGTCAGGAGAAGCTCATCCGGCTCCGGTTGTGCTATTTTTCTGATATGGGCATGAAGTATACGATTTTTCAGCTCAACTGACAGTGCCGCTATAGTGATTCCGTCAAATGCCATGGAAATTCTCCTTTCTCATGTTGTGAATCGTATCATAAAATTTCATTTACGTCAACGAGTTTCCTTGACTTATGATGAACTTTATTCTATAATAGGAGAGTGTGGGAAAAAACAGGAGGTAGAATATGGTTCATAGCATGACTGGTTTCGGTCGCGGTGAGGCAGCTAACGAAAGCTACAAGATTACGATTGAGATGAAGTCCGTAAATCATCGGTATTTGGATATCAGTATCCGTATGCCACACAAGTTTGGATTTTATGAAAACCAGATTCGTTCTCTCACGAGAGAGTATGCGTCCAGAGGTAAGGTGGATGTTTTTGTTACCGTTGAGTCTTTAGGGGATTCTGACGCGGATATCACCTACAATCGGGCAGTTGCGGGCGCATATATCGAAGGAGTTCGTCAGATGGCTCTGGAGCATTCTCTGAAATTCAAGACGGATGCTTATCAGATTGCCAGACTTCCCGAGGTATTTACGTTGAGGGATGCTCCGATTGACGAGAGTCTCATTACTCCCCTGATTGATAAGGCATTGTCCCAGGCAGGAGAGCAGTTTAAGTCCAGTCGCGGAACAGAGGGGCAGATCCTGGCGGATGATATTCGTTCCAAACTTGGTGAAATCGGAAGAATAACAGGGGAAATCGAAAAAAGATATCCTCAGATTCTCGAAGAATATCGTGCCAGAATCACGAAAAAGGCGGAAGAGCTTTTAGGAGACCGGCAACTGGAGGAACATGTGCTGGCCTCGGAGATGGTTATTTATGCCGACAAGCTCTGTGTCGATGAAGAGATGGTTCGATTGAAAACCCATATTCAGCATATGGGTGATACCCTCGGAGAAGAGGAGAACATCGGCCGTAAACTGGATTTTCTTACGCAGGAATTGAATCGTGAAGCGAATACCATTCTCTCAAAATCAACCGATGTGACGATTGCCAATTACGGAATCGAACTGAAAACCCTGATCGAGAAGATTCGTGAGCAGATCCAGAATATTGAATGATGAATACGATTAAGGAAGGTTTTCCATGAGTTTTGTGAATATCGGATTCGGAAATATGGTGAACGGAGACAGGATTTACAGTATTGTCAGTCCGGACGCGGCACCCGTTAAGCGGATGGTTCAGGCGGCGAAGGACAACGGTATGGCGATTGACGGCACGTGCGGAAGAAAGACCAAGTCGGTTCTGGTTATGGAGAATCAGACACTGGTTTTATCATCGTTGTTGCCGGAGACGATTGTTACCAGACTTCAGTGAGAGGAGAGATATCCATGAAGAAAACCGGAGTATTGACTGTGATGTCCGGTTTTTCCGGAGCAGGGAAAGGCACCATAGTCAAAGCACTTCTCGAGCAGTATGAATACTTCCTTTCGATTTCATATACGACCCGGGCTCCCAGAGAGGGAGAGGTTGACGGTCGGGATTATTTTTTTGTGTCACGGGAAGAATTTGAAAAAATGATCCGGAACAACGAAATGATCGAGTGGGCCGAATACGCCGGCAATTACTACGGAACGCCGAAAAAAGCAGTTGAGGATTGGCTGGCTGAGGGGAAAGATGTTATCCTGGAAATCGAGGTCCAGGGCGGGATGCAGGTAAAAGCCCTGTTCCCGAATGCAGTGTTGCTGTTTGTTGTACCGCCCAGTGCGGACGAATTGTTACACCGGCTTCGGACGCGTGGAACAGAAAACGAAACACAAATCGGTTTGCGATTTGAACAGACAGTCAGAGAGACACGATATATCAATGATTATGATTTTGTGGTTCTAAATGATAAACTGGATAAAGCGGTGGCCACGGTTCATGGAATTATCGAGAGCCAGCGAACAAGACCGATTTATCAAAAAGACATGATCCGGGAATTAAGTTTGGATCTGTCACGTTTGATTCAGGAGAGTAACTTATGAGTGATGAGGTAAAAGAAACGGAACCCCTTGGAGGAGAAGGGGTAGAGACGGTAGAGGCGGCGGTTTCGGAACAGAAGACAATTTCGGAAGATGTTGCGGTTGAAGAAGATAAACCGGAAGGGAAAGAGAAAAAGAAACGATCCAAACTATCGATCGGAATAGAAATCGGAATCTATGTAGCGCTGGTATTTATCTGTTTGTTTATCGTTCCGCGTTATGTGGTTCAGCGTACTTCCGTCTCCGGTCAGTCGATGGAGGATACCCTTCATAACAAAGAAAGCCTGTTAATCAATAAGTTATGCTATCGTTTCCACGATCCGGAACGCTACGACATCATCGTTTTCTATCCACATGGTAAAGAAGTGGATGATTCGGAATACTATATAAAAAGAGTATACGGTCTTCCCGGAGAAACGATCCAGATCAAAAAAAATACCATCTACATCAACAATCAGCCAATTGAAGATAAATATGCAAAAAATGCCATGGATGATGCCGGTTTGGCAGAAAAGCCATACACACTGAAGGAGGATGAGTTTTTCGTTTTAGGGGACAATCGACAGGTCAGTCTGGATTCCCGGACAATTCCTACCAAAGATATTGATCTCTATCGGGATATGTATACGGAAGAAGAGTTGGAATATATGTCGGATGTCGATGCGCCCGGTCCGGTGAAAAGGGATTATATAGAGGGAAAAGCATTTTTCAGGATTTGGCCGTTGAGTGAATTTGGATTTATAAGCTGATCATGACAGATTGTT
>JAFYBS010000080.1 GCA_017540125.1 Eubacterium sp. | reverse complement strand
CGATGGCTCTGCCTTCAGCCCGACGATCAGTTTTGAAGTAGCGACGCTGACAAAAGATTCAGATTACACCTTGAGCTACAAGAAGGTCGTGGATACACAGGAGACCCCTCTGTCCGCCGCACCAAAGGATGCTGGCAGCTACAAGCTGGTCGTTACGGGCCGGGGCAGCTACACCGGCATACAGGAGCTGGAGTTCACCATTACACAAAAACCTGTTACTGTAGTAAGCGGTATTACGGTTAAGGATAAAGAATACGACGGCGGCACCACCGCCGAACTGATCACCACCGGTGCAGTATTTACGGGAATATGCGACGGCGACAAACTGACTGTTTCCGACAACGGTGCCGGCACATTTGCAGACAAGGACGCGGGGGAATCCAAGAATGTCAATATAGATGCCACAAAATTTGTCCTCGGCGGCGCAAGCGCAGGAAACTATAAGCTTGCAGACGGTGGTCATCAGTCCACCGCTACAGCAACAATCAGCAAAAAGTCCATCACCATCACCGGAGTTACGGCCAATGATAAGGAATATGACGGTAATACGACTGCAACAACGGTTACCTCCAAGGCTACGGTAACAGGGCTTGCAGGAACTGACGCCGTAACTTTTACGGTGTCAGGAGCATTTGCTGATGCAAACAAGGGAAATAACAAAACCGTAACTCTTTCCAACTGGAACCTGACAAGCGGCGACACTAACTACGAAATCGATGCTGCGCACAGCCAGACGACAACTACAGCAAGCATCACGGGAGTACAGGTATATATTGATGGCGTCAGCGCTCAGAACAAGGTCTATGACGGTAATAAGTCAGCAACGGTAACAGGCACGGCAATCTTAAAGAAAGTTAACGGTAATAATACAGTCAGTGGCCTGACCGTTAGCGACATCACGGCTGAATTCGAAGATAAGAACGCTGGTGATAACAAAGCAGTAACCATCACAGGCGGAACACTCAGCGATACCGATAACTATATTCTGGTTCCCGCTACGACAACCGGACTTACTGCAAATATTACACCCGCATCGGTTACCATTACAGGTCCATCTGCAAAAAACAAGATTTATGACGGGACGACGTACGCAACCGTGACAGGGACACCTGTGATAAACGGTAAGATCGGAAATGACGCCGTTACGGTATCAGTCGGAACAGCAGCCTTTGATAATGCAAATGTGGGTAACAATAAGACAGTAACTTTCAGCGGATTTGGACTCTCCGGCACGGATTCCGGAAACTATTCGCTATCTTCACAGCCTGCGAATGTAATTGCAAGCATCACGGCCAAGCCTCTTGCAGGAACAGTGACGATATCCGGTGGATCGGATGCGGGCATTCAGGTTGGAGATACACTGACAGCGACACTTACACCGGCGAATATCTCGGTTTCTTATCAGTGGTTGATCAATGGAGTAGCAAGTGAAGGAGCTACGTCGTCCGAATTTAGAATCCCGGATGGAACAGCTGCCGGATCAAAGATAAGTGTCCGTGTGACAGGATCGGGCAACTATACAGGATCGTTGACGTCGTCGACTGTTGAGATGGGAAAGAAGTCTGTAGGAGATGCAACGGTATCGATCGGCGGAACAGAAAGTGTCGGAGAGACGCTGACGGCAACGGTTAATGTCGGAAACAGTGGGATGACGGCGAGTGATTATTCTCTGGTGTGGTGTCGTGACGGTGCCAACATCACGGGAGCAACGTTGGCATCCTATACAATTGCCGGTGCTGATCGTGGACATACTATTACGGTTAAACTAATTGCCAAAGGAAATTATTCCGGAGAAATTGTAAGCAACGGCAAGACGATTCCGGCCGGAACACCGGAGGTCAGCGCAAATGCAACGGCCGGAAATGCGCAGGCAACCGTAACATGGACTGTGGATGCTGCCGGACAGGTGATCAATCAGTATCATGTAACATGTGTTGAAACCAATGAAGTGATTATGCTTTCTCCGGATGTATCGAGTTATACTTTCGCTGGGTTGACAAACGGAACGGCCTATTCTTTCAAAGTGAAGGCAGTATACGGGAGCAGTTCTGTTGAGAGTACAGCTGTATCAGCCACACCAACTGCACCATCTGATCCGGGTGGCGGAACCGGCGGAGGATCAGGAACCGGTGGTGGATCAGGTACCGGCGGTGGTTCGGGTAGTGGCTCAGGTGGTGGTTCAGGTTCCGGTGGAAGTGGATCAGGCGGTTCCGGATCAGGAGGAGGGTCAACTCCTGCTACATCCCCGGCACCGAGTGCGGCACCCGGTGCAAGTCCTGCTCCTTCTGCAAAACCGGGAGAGAGTCCGGCTCCTTCAGCAGCCCCCGGTACAAGCCCTGCTCCGTCAGCAGCCCCTGGAACCAGTCCGGCACCGACAATCGTGGAGCAGCGTACTGAAACAACGAATAATCCGGACGGTACGACCACAATCACGACAACTACGGTTGATTCGGAGGGTACAAAGACAACTGAGGCAGAGACGGCTCTGACAGATGGTTCTGTAGAAAAAGTCACTGATGTTGTTAAGGCCGATGGTTCGACAGAAAAGGTGGTTGAGACAGAGCATCCGGATGGATCATCTGAGAAAACAGTTGATATCGTGAAGGCTGACGGTTCTACTGAGAAATCAACGGAAACCGTCAAAGCAGATGGCACATCAGAAAAGAAGACAGAAATTGTCGAAGCTGATGGCTCGACAGAAACCATTTCCGAGAAGGTGAAGCCGAACGGTGCCACCGAGAAGGTGACGGACATTGAAAAGGCCGACGGCACGACCATCCATGAGGATGTCAAGACGTCATCAAAGGGCACGGAAACATCCTATCGATCAGAGACCTTGCCAACCGGCGACAAGACCGTCACCGAGCAGGTGAAGCAGCCATCGGGAGATTTTTCAAAGACAACCACATCAACTACGGTAAAGATGGATGATGCCGGCAATATCATCAGCACATCGGTTAATATCAATGTTGAGGTAAATAAAGGCAATACCACAACCAAATCATCCTTCACGGTGATTTCATCGAAGCCAAATGCAAACAAGAATGCTTTAGGTGCGGCTGCCAAACTGGCTGCAAAAGGTAAAATGGTATCCGACTTCGCTGCTCGGACATCCGTGTCCGAGCAAAACAAGCTCGCCGGATCCCTTGACGACATCGTGTCTAACCAGCGTCGAGAAGGGCGCATGGGGGGCCATGGCAAAGAAGGGCACGATCTATGTATCAGGGTCGAAGAAGCAGTTCAAGAAGCTGAAGAAACTGATCGTGAAGTCAGGTCTGCCGAAGGGAGTGAAGGTCAAGAGACATAATTGAGAACATTTTCTAAAAGGTTCCCGGGGGCTATAGCAGTCTCCGGGAACTATTATTATGTTTATAGATAAAGGGGTAAACATACCTTTCCTTTTCAAGAAAAAGCCCTTGCATTCGCAGGGGCTTTTTAGTATAATAGGCGTGTAAGTAACATTGGTATTTACCTGAAAGGAGGACGCCTATGCTAGCTGCAGTTCAGGGAGTGATTCAGAATAATGCCATTCTGGTACGTGGTGATGATATCAGCCCGTTCAATGGGCGGACCGTTACAGTCATCATTAACGAGAGTGAAAAAATCCAAAGCAAGCAGGACAAAACCAAGTTCTTCGATGCTGTTGGAAAGATTGATATCGATGGTAGCGCAGTTGATGAGCTTCGCAGGGCATCGATGATATAGGAGTGGTATATGGTTCTGGCAGATACAAATGTCATCATCGATTATTGGAAAATGCCGGATGATCGGATGACAGAGATTTTCAACAATGAGGATATTGCCGTATGTGGTATCGTGGAGGCAGAGTTGATTCACGGAGCCAGATCGGAAAAAGAGATTGAGAGCATCAAGGAAGCTATATCATGCTTTGAGATGCTTTCATATAGTTGTAATTGGGAGAAACTTGGTAGAATGCTCAATAAGCTCAGGACTGCCGGTGTGACGCTTCCTTTTACGGATGCGATGATCGCGCAGATTGCTATTGACAATGGTGTTGATGTATTGACTAAAGATAATCATTTCAAATTGATTCAGACGGTTTTACCGGAGCTGAAACTGTATGTGATTTGATGAACTCTCATATTAAGAAGAATTGAACGGGAGATTCTTTGGATCTATCTTTGGATCCATGTGAGAAACCGAGGGCCTCAAACCCTCCTTTCTACGTACTTTTTGGAGAGTGAGAACAGTTCAAATCTCTCCCTCTGCAGTTGAACTGAAAAAAAGGCAGGATGCTCATCCCCAGGGCACCTTGCCTTTTTCTTTACTCGTTCGCGGAACGCGGGAATATATTCTGGTGAGTTGCAAGAAGAATTTACGCTGTCCATTGTTATGAAAACACTTGCCCGATCCTCTCATTTGGAGTATAATAAGCCAAATGGGAGGATTTCATCATGGATCGAGACATTCATAGTGACCCGCTGATCTTTCGGACGGTCGTCGCTTCGGAAGGGTACCGATTATCCGACGAGACCATCGAGAGAGTGGTCGATATCCAAAAACGGTATCAGAGGCAAGGACACTCCATCGATTTTGTCGATTTCCTTATCGATGACGAGACGGAGGTCAACCGTCGTTGTGAAGAGGCAGAGAAGTATTTGCTGACCGTGACGGCCAGGCGGACATACGAGGACAGGATTTGAGGTCGTCGTGCTTATGCCACAGGCATAACATTGTATCAAGACGACCGATATGGCAGGATGACGAAGGAGTCCTGCCGATACATCGATTTAGGAGGGCAATCTCATGGCTGGTGGAGATGTTCAGAAACTAAAGCTTTTTTATCTGTATGACATTCTGAAGGAGAGGACCGACGAGGAACATGCCATCGGCATGGGCGAGATCATCAAGGCTCTGGATGCTTACGGAGTGCACGCAGAGCGAAAAGCCATCTATAATGATATCCAGACATTGAAGCTCTATGGTGCCGATGTTCAAGGTGAGAAGATTGGGAAAGCTTTTCAGTACCGATTGCTTAGCCGTGACTTCGAGATGCCGGAACTGAAACTCCTTGTTGACGCTGTCCAGTCCTCTAAGTTCATCACGGGCCGCAAGTCTAAGGACTTGATCAAGAAGATCGAGGGGCTGACGAGCACCTATGAAGCCAGGACGTTGGATCGTCAGGTCTTCGTGGCCGGTCGGATCAAGACGATGAATGAGAGCATCTACTACAATGTCGATTCCATCCATCGTGCCATCGCCGGGGATGTCCAGATTCGGTTCAAGTACTTTCGTTGGACGGAGAAAAAGGAGCAGGAACTCCGAAAGGACGGTGCTGACTATGTCGTTTCTCCATGGGGACTCGTCTGGGATGACGAGAACTATTACCTGATTGGCTATGATGCAGACCGGGAGGAGATCCGGCATTACCGTGTGGATAAAATGAAAAATATCCGCCCAACTACAGATAAACGTCTCGGCAAAGCGGCTTTCGGTGACAAGGATATGGCGACATATACGGAGAAACGCTTCGGAATGTACGATGGAGAAGTCCTGAAGGTGACGCTTCTATGTAAAAATGAGATGGCCGGGGTTATCATCGACCGCTTCGGGAAAAATGTACCGATGATCAAGCATGATAAAGATCACTTCGAGACCAAGGTTGATATGGCGTTAAGTCCCATTTTTCTCGGATGGGTCGCCGGAATGGGTGATGGGATTCAGATCACCGGTCCGGATGAAGCGGTAAAGCAGATGACGGATATGCTCCGATGATTGAATGGGATATACGATATCTGAGAAACTGGAGACGTCCATGGAGAACTACAAACATCATGTGGGCAGGAACGATGGCTCACAACAACTCCTGTGGCGTCGGTAGAAGCCAGGATTGGAACAGTCATAATATCGAGCACGAATTGTCCGCATTGTATGACTGTGCCCATGGTGCAGGCCTTGCTGTGACGATGCCTGCAGTTTTTCGGTATGTTTATAAGCATAATGTGATTCGTTTTGCTCAGTTGGCAGTCAGAGTATGGGGGTGTCAGATGGATTTCAACAATCCTGAAAAAACTGCCCTTGCCGGGATCGATCGCCTGGAAGAATTCCTGCATGGAATCGGTATGCCACTTAGCTTTAAAGAACTTGGAGCAAAGGAAGAGGATATCCCCACACTTGTTAAAGCGCTCTGCTATGGTGATGGTCGAGAGGGAACTATAACCGGTTTTGTGACTCTGGATGAAGAGGATTGTACGAAAATATATCAGATGATGATTGGTAAATAGCATTAGGGGGATGCCTGTTATCCGCGCGGAATGGAGAACCTACAAAGAATGCAGAATGCCAAGAATGGCATCCTGCATTTTACTATTATCCGAAAGAAAAGTCATGATCGGTGATGGGATGATAAGCAGTTATTCGAATTCTTCGAATAACTGATAGAGGGAAAGAGACGATACGGCTACAAGTTGAGGAATTCATCTGGGGTCAAGGCGTTTACAGAACTGGAGGCGTAATCCCTGATATTGGCGGTCACGATATAGTCTGCGTTGATGGATTCTGCGCACTTATCTTGAAGATTATCCTCAAAATCCTCAAAATTTTCGTTATGTATAGCTTCGACGACAGCGTCATGAGAACAACCGCATACCTGGATGTATTCACATAGGTTTGCAATCAATTCCCTTCGGGAATCCTTGAAATTCTTCCCCAAGACATACCAAACAATTGAAAGGGTATGAAACGCTATGTATCCATCAATCTCGTCGTTGCTGCATTTTGTCATGATTGTGTCTACGTCGTCCGTATAATCATCTTCTCTTCCTGTAAGGTGAGTCAAGATGATGTTTGCGTCAAGCAGTATCCTCATTTATATAGCCTCCGTCAATATTACATAAAAGAACCGTATTTTGCGCGCATAGCGTCATCCCGTGCTGATGCAAGGTCGGAATTATCGGGGTGGGAAAGACTCTTTCTGATCTCAAGAACCCTGTTCAATGCCTGCTTTTTACGAATAGATGTCGAAGTTTGGTTGTTTGCATAAAAACTGTTTTCGGACGATTCCATATTGGAGGTGGCCATGTGTATCATCACGCTGACTACGGCAGAAACACTGTCTTCGGGAAGAGTATCTATAAGATTATGAGCTTGTTGGTGTATAGTCATTATCAATTCCTCCTTCCTCGTTTTTTTTTCTTTATTCTATCATAAATGTATAAAGATGTAAATATTTTTATTGGAACAAGTCACGAGGTTACGAATCGCAACCAGAATGGGTGAGGTCGCCGCATGGGTGACTTTTTTTTGAAATTTTGTGGTATGATAGAGCCAGAAATGATGAAAACCGCATTGGCGGAGGCATCTGGATGGAAGGAGTGTTGCTACATGGAGAAGTATTGGCTTGATGGTGTGATGGGGGTTGTTGTTGGGGATGCGCTGGGGTGTCCAGTGCAGTTTATGGAACGAAATGAGATTGCGAATCGGGCGCAAGGCCCAGTGACCGGTATGGAGGGTTATGGCACGTTCGACATGCCGCCGGGAACCTGGACGGATGACGGTGCGCTGACACTGGCACTGATGGCATCAATACGAGAGACCGGGGCACTGGATCCGGAGGATGTGATGAATCGGTTCTCAGACTGGTTGGAGTTGGGCGAGTATACGCCGTTTCAACAGGCGTTTGATATTGGTGGAGCCACGATGGATGCGATACGCCGGTATGAGATGGATCGCGATATCCGTTTTCAGTTCATTTTTGACGAAATCCGATATGGATATCAAGCTGGTTGTCTTTGATAAGAAGTCTTTCGTCCTTTCAAGCAGTATTCTCTCCGATGTGGATGCCTATATCGACGAGAACTACGTCGAGGAGATTCTGGACGAGGAGTATGCCATCGACCGAGCGAGGATGAATATGGCGTCGGCGAGGGCGTCAATGACAGAGCCTGAGAAACCGTCTTTCTTTGGGGCGCTGGGATTGAAGCGGAAGAGCTCCAAGAAGGATGTGGCGGCTTTTGAAGAGGTTGCTGAACCCGAAATCGAGGCGTGTGAAGAAGCAGCGGAGGAAGAAAACGTCATTTTGGATGAAGTGGTCTTCGAAGCACTTGCTGAACCAAAGCTCCGCTCCCTGGATGATCTTGACTCCCAGGTGTCGGATACCTGGCAGGAGATGCTGCTCCGATTAATCGATGAGAAAGGATTGAAGCCCTCCGAGGTTTACAAAGGGGGCAACATCGACAAGAAACTGTTCTCCAAGATCAAGAATCAACCGGATTATCAGCCGAAGAAGATTACGGCGATAGCTTTTTGTATAGGACTTCGGTTGAATATCGATGAGACGAAGGACTTCCTGTCAAGGGCCGGATATGCACTCTCGCCGAGTAGCAAGTTTGATCTGATCGTTCGTTTCTATATCGAAAAGGGAAACTATGATTTGTTTGAGCTCAATGAGGTGCTTTTTGATTATGGACAGGAATTGATTGGGAAGTTTGACTGATAAGAAATTGCCATTTTTCGTTATTTTTGATTCTTTTGGTTACAATTCGTAACTTTTTTCACATAGTCGCTTCACGGGCGACCTTTTCACTCCATATTCGTGATATTCTATCTCTAGAACATAAGAGATACGCCGTTAATCGGCGTCATGGCGGAAGCCGGAAAGAGAGGTAGAGTATCATGAAAAAGGGACTTAAGAAATCCGGCGTCGCTGACCACGCGTCCATGCGTGGTCAGGACGTGCTTGCCGGAGTTTCAAACGACATCGTGTCTACAGAAATCGTTTTTATCTTGGATCGCAGCGGATCAATGTCCGGACTGGAGGCTGATACCATCGGGGGATTCAACTCGATGATTGAAAAGCAGAAGTCCGAGGAAGGCAAGGCGATCGTATCTACCGTCCTTTTTGATGACAGGACGGAAATTCTCCACGACAGAAAGAAATTGAAGAAGATCGAGCCGATCACGACCGAGGACTACTATGTCAGAGGCAGCACGGCTTTGCTTGATGCGGTCGGCGGTGCCATCCGGCACATCGTGAAGGTTCACAAGCATTTGCCGAAGGATGAACGGCCGGAAAAGACCATTTTCATCATCACGACGGACGGGATGGAAAACGCGAGCCGGAGGTACGACTACAAACAGGTGAAGCGGATGATCGAGTACGAGAAGAAGAAGTACCACTGGGAGTTCATTTTTCTCGGAGCGAACATCGATGCTGTGGAGGTGGCCGAGAGGTTCGGTGTCAGCCGAAAGCGGGCAGTACGGTACGAGTGCGATTCAGAAGGAACGGATCTGAATTTTTGCGCGATGTCGAAGATGGTGAGTGCTGTGAGGGCGTGTGAGGCTCCGGAGATGATGGAGGATTGCTTAGATGAAGGTGATTTTCTGGAAGAGATCCGGGCGGATTACGAAAGACGACATGTGGAATAAAAAGAATTTTATAGTTGATAATGCTCTGTTTTACGCACTTTTTCAAGATTCCTCGAATTTGATTGACTCAGGTGTCCGTACATTGGGACAGGTAAGTGTGGTAAGATGGGTCCAGAAAGAAAAACAACGGTCTGAAAGAATCAGACGGAAGGGAGGAATGGCATATTCATATACTTGCTTTTATCATTCTGTTTATCTTTGGAGCTATCGGTGCTGCGGGTAAAGGAGATTATTCGGGAATCGTCGTTATTGGTAAAGTGCTTTTGGGAATTGGGATTTTCTTCGTTATCGGAGTTATCTTGACAGGGTTTTCGACGAAAGGAGCAGGAACGGTATTTGCAGTTGCACTGGTAATGACGATAATTGGTGGATTGATGACTTTGAAGGAATACTGTTAAATGCCCGGGGTGTCCGGGTAGGAAGGAGACGCTATGAGAGGGTTTTCATATTGGTTTTTTATGATTTTGATTGGATTTATCGTTGTTATGACCCCGATTGTCCTTGTGGCGTCGATAGCGACCGGTACCAAGATCGGCATAGGGTTGTATGTGATGGGATTCATCGAACTGGCGGGAATCCTGATCTATATCGCATATAGTATTCTGAGCAGGAAGAATAAGGGCGAGACAATGAAGAAAAAGATGATTCCTTCTGCGGTGGCTTCCTGTGTCGTGGCACTTGTTCTCGGATTGGTAGTAGCGCCGATGGTTAGTTTTGAGGGAAGCAAGGACAGTTCAAGCTACTATCACAGCGATTATTCATCATATCGATATCAAAGTTCCGGGAGTTCAAGCAGAGGAAGTGGTGGTTCCGGTGGGACCGGCAGTTCTACTTCCTATAGGAGTACACCGAAACCGAGGGTGACACCGAGACCGGCGTATTCCAGCAGCTCGAGGACGACACAGAGATCTCAGCGTACGGTGAATCCTGAAGATCATGACATCGAGTTATATTACCTTGACTATCAGGATGAGTTTTTGGATGAGGACGATGCGTGGGATGATTTCGAGGACGATCCGGATGTATGGGATGATTATTGAGGTTACAGAAGGGAGGACAAAAAAATGGACGGATTTGATAGCATGTTTGATTTGGATGGTAGCGGGGATCTGGATATCGGTGAAAGAGCTCTTGAGATGGAGTTTCTTGACCGGGCAGCGGCCGGTGACGGTGATGTCGACTGGGACCGTGATCCCTACGAAGATGATGACGAAGACGAGTTCGATGACGATGACGGCGACGATTGGTAACATTTTTCATAACACCTCCAAGAGGGACTGGCGAGGATCAGTCGTCGGTCCCTCGGTTTCTGTTGAAAATTTGCCGCGGATATAGTATAATGGCGGTTGATGAGATTTTTCTGTGAGGCCGAAGTCACTGATGTATGAGCTGAAGGAGATTGTTTAGTGTATAATAAAAATGTAGGAGATGAATTGATTATGACAGAGAATATCACAGTAAACGCACAAAACAGTATCCGGATTCAAGACGGGAGCCGGGTGATCTATATCGATCCGTTT
>JAFYBS010000079.1 GCA_017540125.1 Eubacterium sp. | reverse complement strand
TTTTTGCAAAAATACGGTATTTCCAATGCATTGGCTGTAAAGATCTACCGGTATTATTCGGATGAAGTGTTTGAGGTAGTCGAGAAAAACCCCTATCGTCTGGCCGAGGATATCGCGGGTGTGGGGTTCAAAAAGGCGGATGAGATTGCCCGCAAAGCAGGATTTCAGGCGGATTCGCCCGGAAGAGTGAGAGCCGGACTGCTGTATCTTCTGTCCATGGCCGGTGGCGAGGGGCATGTCTATCTGCCGGAACAGGAGCTGCTGTCACGCGCGATTGAAACGCTGGAGGTTACGGAGGAGATCATCCTGGATGTCCTGGCGGTCATGGTGATGGATCGCGTGGTGATACTGGAGGGAAAGGGATCGGAACGCCGGGTTTTCCTTCCGATGCTGTATTATGCGGAGCTGAACTGCGCGAGGATGCTTCTTGACCTGAATATCAATTTCCCCGGAAGCCCGGAGACGCATGCGAACAAGATCCGGAAGATGGAAAAAAAATCCGGGATTGAGCTGGAGGAGAATCAGAGAACGGCAGTTTCGGAAGCTCTCATGCACGGAGTGACTGTCATTACCGGCGGACCCGGTACGGGCAAAACGACGACGATCAACACGCTGATGCGTGTGCTCCAAAGTGACGGATATCATATACTACTGGCGGCCCCGACGGGACGCGCGGCGAAACGGATGTCGGAGGCTACCGGTTACCCGGCTCAGACGATCCATCGCCTGCTGGAGTTTTCGGGAACACCCGGTGAGAACGAGAACTTCGAGCACGCGGGTCAGTTTGCCAGAAATGACGAGAATCCTCTGGAAACAGACGTTGTGATCGTAGATGAGATGTCCATGGTGGATGTATTCCTTTTTCACAACCTGCTGAAGGCAATTCCGGTTAGGACCAGACTGGTTCTGGTGGGAGATGTGGATCAGCTTCCCAGCGTCGGACCGGGAAACGTCCTAAAAGATATCATCGCTTCCCACTGTTTTCCCGTGGTGAAGCTGACCAGGATTTTCCGACAGGCACAGGAAAGTGACATCGTGATGAATGCCCATCGGATCCTGACGGGGGAGCAGATCGACCTGAAGAAGAACAAAAGCGATTTTTTCTTCGTGGCCTGTGAGACACCGCAGAAGGTGATCGAGACGATGCTTTATTCCCTGATAAAAAGCCAAATGGCCACCTATTTTGACTGCAAACCCTACGATATCCAGGTGCTGGCCCCGATGAAAAAGGGCGAGCTGGGAGTGATCCGGTGCAATGAGGTGCTGCAGAAATATCTCAATCCGCCTGCCCCGGGAAAATCAGAGATCACAGCGCATGATTTCACGTTCCGGGAAGGCGACAAAGTCATGCAGGTGAAAAATAATTATAAGATGAAATACCGCATCTACGGATACGGCGGTGTTGTGATTGAAGAGGGGGAAGGGGTGTTCAACGGGGATATCGGTGTGATTGAGACCATCGATACGCAGGAAAAAGAGGTCAGGGTCTGCTTTGATGATGAGAGACATGTGGTTTACAGCATGGGAGACCTGGCAGATTTGGAGCCGGCCTATGCGGTAACGGTTCATAAATCCCAGGGAAGTGAGTACCCTGCCGTGATCCTTCCGCTTCTGGGCGGTCCGTCACAGCTGATGACGAGAAACATCCTGTATACAGCTGTCACTCGGGGAGAACGCTGTGTGATGATCATCGGACGGGAGGAAGCAGTGCGTCGTATGATCGACAACGAACAGGAGAGAAAACGGTATTCCTCGCTGGCAGAGCGGGTTACGGAGATGCTCCGGTAACGATTTTAAAAAAATAAAAATACCATATTTACCAATTCGCATTTTTGTGTTATCATATATAGTGTATGCGGGGGGCACGTGCCTTCCGTGGGAGAAGGGTGAGAGGTTAAGTTATGCGTGTATTGGATTTGATCTATCCGTCCAAGTGTGTATTCTGTGGATCCATACTGGGACGTGATGAGAACGGTGCATGTCGGGAGTGCGAGAAACAACTTCCCTATGTGACCGAGCCGGTTTGCGTGCGATGCGGAAAGCCGGTTGCGGATCCGGAGGAGCCGCTGTGTTTGGATTGTTCCCGTCGGAAGGATACAGCGCTGTCACAAAGTGCAGCGTTGTGGATTTACCGGGAGGACACACGGAGGGCAATGCTGGATTTCAAGTACGGTGGATGCCGGACAGACGCGTCGTATTACGGAAAAGCGGTGTTGCAAAGGCTTCGGAAGAGGATCCTTACGTGGAGCCCGGATACGATCGTCCCGATTCCGATCCATCGACGGCGGGAGAGATATCGCGGATACAATCAGGCAGAACTGTTGGCGAACGAACTGGGGGCCGGCTTGGGACTGCCGGTGGAACCTCTGTTGAGGAGAACGCGATATACGGTTCCGCAGAAGGATTTGAGCCCGGGGGAACGCAGGGCTAATCTCAGACAGGCATTTTCAGTGGATGAGGAGCTTATGGATCCGGATCGTCACCGGCGACTGCTTTTGGTGGATGATATCTATACGACCGGGGCGACGCTGGAATCCTGTGCCGGACTGCTGCGGGATGCAGGAGCCGGAGAAGTATATGCAATTTGTCTGTGTATAGGAAGTGACAGTTAATAGGAGGTAAGTATCATGGAGTTGATCAGTTGCGTAAAGTGTGGTAAGTTGTTTCAGCATATTTCCGGTCCCCGCGTATGTCAGCAGTGTGGCAAGGAACTGGAAGAGAAGTTCGTCGAAGTGAAGGCGTATGTTAGAGAGCATCCGAATATCGATATGCGGACCCTTTCCAAAGAGTGCGAGGTTAGTCCGAAGCAGATCCAGCGCTGGGTACGGGAGGACAGACTGGTATTTTCAGCGGATTCGCCGATTGGAATTCCCTGCGAGCGCTGTGGCAAAACCATCAAGTCCGGACGGTTTTGTGAGAGTTGTAAAAATGGTATAACACACGATCTGGAGAATGCAGCCGGTATCCGGAAGCCTAAATCGGAAGCGCCGAAGAAGAAAGCTCCGGAGAGTGATAAGATGCGATTCCTCGGGTGAGAGATAACATGAGGAGAGGCCCTGATGCCCGGATTCGCATTGGGATGAGGAGAAAGAGTAATGACGGAGAAGGATAAACTCCGGGATGAGATGGATGACAAGGAAATTGAGGAAATCCTGGAGGAGGAAAAAAAAGAAGGGGATTCCCGCGGATCGTCTGATCAGGCTGAGAACGGTCGGGGAGAAAACAAAATGGGGGTCATGCCGATTCGGCGACTGATCATCTCGATGTCGCTGCCGATGATGATCTCCATGCTTGTACAGGCACTTTATAATGTAGTAGACTCGATTTTTGTGGCACAGATAGAAGAGAAAGCATTGACGGCTGTGACACTGGCGTTTCCCATGCAGAACTTTATGATAGCCGTAGCAGCGGGAACCGGTGTCGGTATCAATGCGCTCTTGTCACGGTCGCTGGGGGAGAGACGGTTTGATCGCGCAAATCATGCGGCGAACAACGGCGTTTTTGTGATCATCCTCAGCGGAGTGGTATTTTTTCTGATAGGATTTTTCGGTGCAACACCATTCATCGAACTGCAGAACAGTGATCCTACGATCGTTAGCTATGGAGGAACTTATCTGGGAATCGTCAGTTGTCTGGCGATGCCGCTTTTTTTGCAGGTGACGATGGAACGTCTGCTCCAGTCCACAGGACGTACCCTGTTCAGTATGTTTTCACAGGTAACGGGAGCGGTGATTAACATAATTTTTGATCCGATCCTGATTTTCGGACTGGCAGGTTTCCCCAAGATGGGTGTGGCGGGAGCGGCCTATGCAACGATTCTGGGACAGACGATCGCGACCTTGGTCGGTGTGTTCTGCAATCTGAAATTTAACAAAGATATCCGCCTTTCCTGGAAAGAAATATTCCGGCCGAGGGCAGCGATTATCAAGCAGATATACATCGTAGGGGTTCCTTCGATGCTGATGATGTTTATCGGATCGGTGATGACGTTTGCGATGAACAAAATTCTCGGAAAGTTCTCCGATACGGCGACAGCGGTGTTCGGAGTATACTTCAAGATTCAGAGCTTTTTCTTCATGCCTGTGTTCGGCTTGAACAACGGATTGATCCCGGTGCTGGCTTACAACTATGGGGCGCGAAAAAAGGAGCGTATCAAAGAGGCGCTGAAGTTTTCAATGATATTGGCAGTGGGAATCATGGGAGTGGGAACGATTTTGTTCCAGCTGTTCCCGGAAGCTTTGCTGAAAATGTTTGATGCGAGAGATGAGATGATAAGACTCGGTGTTCCGGCACTTCGGATCATCAGTTTGTCGTTCTGTCTGGCATCGGTATGTATCGTGATGGGGTCCATCTTTCAGGCGTTTTCCAAAAGCATCTATTCGCTTTTTGTGGCGGTCGGCCGCCAGTTGGTCGCGTTGATCCCGGCAGCATGGCTGCTTTCTCTCACGGGGGATGTCACCAATATCTGGTGGGCGTTTCCCATCGCCGAGGGGATGTCGCTGATATTATCCATCTTCTTTTTCCGGAAGGTCTACCGGAATACGGTACAGCTTCTGTGACGGATGTCCCCGGAGTATATCCGGGGAGATAGGGGAGAATCAATCGGAAACGCGCTTTTCAGCGCGTTATTTTTGTTTGGGTTTTACCTTCGCCGTGGACTCCCGTACAGTCAGGGTGGTTCGTAGGAGGTTTCTGCTCAGCGATACGCCGTTTACCAGAGCATAAAGTACATAGTAGCAGCATTTTCCGAGCTGAACCCGATCCTGTCTGACCGATGTCAGGGGCGGATTCGACTGTTCGCAGGCCGGCATGTCATCGTAACCGATGACACTGATGTCCTCGGGGACACGCAATCCGAGCTGCTTAATCTCCCGGATCACACCCATTGCGATGGTGTCGTTTCCACAGAGGATGGCAGTCACACCGATATCGACAAAGCCTGACACATGCTTCGAGGCAGCCTCCAAACTGTACGGTTCGTAGGCGATAAACCGGTTGGAGTAAGCCAGATTGTGTTTTTCCATGCTCCTTTTGTAGGCATCCATCCGGCTTTCGGATATCATAGATCCGGTAGGTCCGTCGAGAAAAGCGATTTTCCGATGGCCGAGGTTGGCGAGATGATCGATAGCCAGGTTGATCCCCTCCTCCGAGTCACTGCCGACGGAACCACACATCGCATTCTCGCGGATGTAATTATCAAAAAGCACGGTAGGAACGTTGGTATGGACCAATTCCTCCATCCATGGATCGTTTAGCTCGAATCCGATCAAAAGCGCGCCACTGATGTTTCGTCCCAGCATGAAGGGATCATAGGGACGTTTGACCTGGAAATCATGGCTGACCGGGATGACCTCGACATCCCAGTTTTCTTTGAACGCCGCCTGTCGGAAGCCCAGCAGAACATCATATCCGAAATCATCCTCGAGATAATAATCGATGTTCTGGATAAAAATACACAGCTTTCGGACATCCTGGCGATGAATGCTTTTTTTTGTATAGCCCATCTCTACGGCAGTTTCAAGAATCTTGTCCCGCAGGGATTCACTGATGTCATCGGCTCCGTTCAGACCTTTGGACACGGTTCCCGAGCTCACACCCAGCCGTTCGGCAATCTCTTTTATCGTTGTCATCGTTTCCCTCCTGACCGGGAGATTCCCCTTCACAAATCCGAAATTAATCGAACGAAAATTTTCAAATGTTAGTATAACATAGTTTTCGTCCCTCGACAAGAGGTATTTTATGTGATAGAATAAATCACGGATGATTGCATCGGTCAGGAGGAGGATATGAAGCAGCTGGACTTTCGAAACGGGAGTATCGCGAAAAATATCGTGGCATCAGCGATTCCTATGCTGATTGCCCAATTTGTCAACCTCCTTTACAATCTGATCGATCGTGTCTATATCGGGAGAATCCCGGAGGTCGGGACAGAGGCACTGGGCGCTTTGGGGTTGACCTTTCCCGTGATCATTCTGATCACGGCGTTCACCAATCTGTATGGCGGAGGCGGAGCCCCTCTGTTTGCCATCGCGCGTGGGGAACGGAGAAGTCTCCGGGCCGGTGCGATCCTTCAGACCTGTTTTTATCTTGAGGTGGGAACAGCCCTGCTTCTGATGTTGGTTGGGTTCGTGTTCGCGGAGCCGATTTTGAGGCTGTTTGGCGCGTCGGATACGGCGATGCCCTACAGTCTCCCCTATCTTCGGATCTATTTGACGGGAACAGTATTCTCCATGGTCTCTATCGGGATGAACCCCTTTATCAACGCGCAGGGATTCCCTACCTACGGGATGATATCCGTTGTGTTGGGAGCTGCGTTGAACCTGGGATTGGATCCTCTGTTCATCTTTCCGCTGGGAATGGGGATACGAGGGGCTGCTGTGGCCACGGTGATCTCACAGGCCGTATCGGCCATCGTGGTTTGTCAGATTCTCCGGAGTAAAAAAATGTCGGTACCGCTGGTGTTTGGTTCTCTACATCGTCTGGCCGAAAAACGGGACACGGAGGATCCCACATCCTTTCTCCGGAATCACGCCGATCAGGTATCGCGACGGCTTCGACGTCGGCTGATCAGTCAGATCGTGACACTGGGAATTGCATCCTTCGTGATGCAGTTTACCAACGCTCTGGTCAGTATCGTTTGCAATGCAGTCCTGTCCCGGGCCGGCGGGCATATCTATATCTCGGTTATGACGGTGGTTTCCTCGCTGAGGCAGGTGTTTGAAACACCTCTTTTGGCCATATGTGAGGGATCATCGCCGGTGATCAGTTTCAATTACGGAGCAGAGGCGTTTGACCGTGTGCGACGATCCGTGCGGGTGATGTCTGTCATGTGCCTTGCCTATACAGCCGTGATATGGATTCTGGTTATGGTGTTTCCTGCTGTATTCATCGCTGTTTTTTCTAATGACAAAAGTATTCTGGAGCAGGCAGTTCCTGCGACCAGGATATACTTCTGCGCATTTTTATTCATGACTCTTCAGTATATCGGACAGACCACCTACAAAGCCCTGAATCAGCGTGCCAGATCGATCTTTTTCTCGATTTTTCGAAAGGTGATACTGGTGGTTCCGCTGACTTACCTGCTCCCACTGGTTTTCGATCCGCCGGTCAACGGTGTTTTCGCGGCGGAACCGGTATCCAACATTTTGGGCGGATCCGCTTCCTTCTTCACTATGTTGTATTTTGTATATCACTTAAAAAATTAATCGGAAAACGTATAAATTTTACTTTTCAAGGCATGTGAAATGTGGTAGAATATCATATGTGAGATTTGTCTAGAGGCGGAAGGCCTCGGAAAGGGAATAATAATGGATGAGAAAAAACGTGTAAATCTGTTTCGCTCGCTGGCGTTCAAGCTGGTGATCGTGTTTTTCGTGCTGATTCTTCTGGTCGTGGGTGTTTCTATTTTTCTGTCATCTCGGACAGCCAGACTCACGATGGAAGAAGTGTATAACAACTACACGAAAAATGTGGCCGAGTCGGCGGCGTCCGGTTTGAACGGACTGTTCAGTGGCGGTGAGAAGGGACGGACTGAGACGGAGATTGCCCGAAACGAGAATTCGGTTATCGCCAAGCTGGCAGAGGACCCCGAGAACGAGGATGTCAAAAAGGAGATGGAAGAGTATTATTCGTCTGTCTTGGGGAACATCGAGCTGGATGGTGTCGAGGGCTCTTATGCTTACTATGTCAGCAAGGACGGGATGATGGTGTTCCATCCGACGCTGGAGAAGATCGGCGGGAAAGTAGAGAATGCAGCCGTGACGGAGCTGGTAGGGCGACTGGCAGCTGGAGAGTCAGCGGAGTCGATCGGATCCGGATCGATCGTTTATGAATTCAAGGGTGAGGATAAATACGCCGGCTACGCGTTCACCGAGGGCGGAAACATCGTGGTAGTTACCGGTGGTTACAACGAGGTGATGGCGCCGGTTTCGTCGATGCGGATCACCTTGATCTGGACAGCGGTCATCATGATCGTTGTGGCTATGATCCTGGCGTATATCGCCATCATGCTGGTGATCCGTCCCATGCACAAGCTGCACAATATCGTTACGGCGTCGGCGCATTTCGATTTCCGTCATCAGGAGGGCAGCAACAAGCTGGTAAAGAGAAAAGACGAGATCGGCATGATCGCGCAGGAAATGCGATATATGCGGGACAACCTGCGTGATATCGTAGGAAAGATCAACAGTGCGGCAGATAACATCACGGAGAATGTGGAGGTTCTTTTTGCGACGACCGGCGATGTGAGCGGTATGTGTTCGGATAATTCCGCTACGACACAGGAGCTGGCAGCAGCGATGCAGCAGACCAGTGCTTCCACCGATACCATCAATACCAACCTTGAAGGAATGCACGATGATGCGGTTGGCATCGATGACCTGACGAAGAGCGGAACCTCCATGTCCGATGAGGTTATGACCCGTGCCGAGGAGCTTCGCGAGTCAACGAAGTCCGCATCGAACAAGACAAGAAACATGTACGAGAATGTTCGTGTGAAATCGGATGAGGCCATCGAGTCTTCCAAGGCCGTTGATAAGATCAATGAGTTAACCGAGACCATCATGTCGATTTCTTCGCAGACCAGCTTGCTGGCTTTGAACGCTTCCATCGAGGCGGCCAGAGCAGGGGAGGCCGGCAAAGGATTCGCGGTTGTTGCGTCCGAGATCGGAAACCTGGCAGGGCAGACATCCAGTGCGGTGGCCGATATCGATACCATCGTCGGTGAGGTACATGAAGCGGTTGACCGGATGAGTGAGTGTCTGAAGCAGATGACCGGATTCCTCGAGGAGACGGTTCTGAAGGATTATGATAATTTTGCTAAAGTCAGTGAGCAGTATCATGATGATGCGGATAGGTTCAAGAACAGCATGCTGGAGATCAACGGAGGAATGGGCCACCTGACCGATTCCATCGATACGATCGTGAAGGCCGTAAGTGATATCTCCATGACTGTCGGTGATTCAGCGCACGGTATCACGGATGTGGCAGAGAAGACCGGCGATATCGTTTCCGGTGCCGGGGATATCACAGAAAAAGTGAGAGAGTGTGAGGAATACGTTAAAACGCTGGATGAAATCGTGCATATGTTCATTCTTCATTGATGATATGCAGGGTGTTGTCGGATACCCGGAATCGGATATCATAAGCACCGAATTTCATTCCGTAAGTTCGGTTCGTGTTCTGCTGATGCTGATAGGCTGGGCGTGGATCGGCGGAGAGGATGGCGACGACAGCGTCGTGATCAATGTCTGCCGGCAGGTTTTCCAGGCCGGTTACCGTAAGGCGGTTCATATCGGGAGCCTCGGAAGCGAAGCCTGAGACAGCATCCGGTCGGGAATCAGCATAGACGATATAGGGTTTGATATCAAGAATAGGGGTGCCGTCCATCAGGTCGGCGCCCTTTACTTTCAGGATCGGTCCCTCGGTGGTGTCCGGTTCCACCGCAACCAGCTCGACGAGAGAAAGGCCGATGGGGTTGGGGCGATTGGGACTTCGTGTGGCGAAAACACCGATGCGTTCGTTTCCGCCCAGTCGGGGCGGTCGGACGGTGGGCGACCAGACGGAACAATCTGTTTTGGCATCGAAATCAACGGTTGATCCGGTGTCGTTTTTTGTTTTATCGGAGGAAATGCGTGATGCAAACTGTTCTGAGAAAACCCAGATCAGCCACAGGTGAGAAAACTCCTCCAGGCCACGAACCGCATCCGGATTTCGGTATTTTTCATCAAAAATAATCCGGGACACCACCTCGTTCACGAGTCCGCTCTGACGTGGTATCCCGAATTTTTCTTTATAGTCATTCTGTATATGGGCAATGGAATCCAGTTGCATGAAATCACTTTCCTATTCGACGGTGTCCTCATATTCCTTACGGATACGCTCCTTCTCGGAATCCGGGAGATTGTTGAAGATCAATTGTGCCACATCGTAGTTCTGAGCGAATTTTTTCACGGCAAAGAGCCACACCTCAAAGCTCATGGATTTCTCCTTCTTCGGTATGGAGGAGCGTTTGGATTTCCGGTTGTTGATGTTCGGATCCAAATCCATGGAGATGGCCATGGCGACCCAGGCCGCCAAAGTGACGTTGTCGTTGATCACTTCCCGGATGTGGTTGAAATTGATGTCGGTATCGTAGCTGTCTTTGTCAGATATCACGGTGGCTGCCGGATTGAATACCAGGATAGCTCCGTCGATGTCCAGGGAACGTTTGACAGCCAGTGCAGCGGCGATATCCGTCGGGTCATCTACGCGGTATCGAAGCTTGTGTTCCTTCTCGGGTAACCATCGGGTATAAAAATAATCCGACCGGAATCCGATCACCGAGATACCGTGAGTGTCGAAAAAGCGGAGTGACCGTTCCGGTTCGGAGCCCGGTGTAAGACCGGTAGCTACGACGACGACACGGTTGTGGATCATCTCTTCGACATCCGCGGAAACGTGATGGGTATCTCCGTAGTCCTCGCTCACGCCTCCGATACCGATGGTGACAACAACGTTGATTCCTACCATCTGAGCAATCGTCATGGTAGCCGAGAGCGTGGTGACACCGTCCTGCCCCAGAGCCAGCAGCATCGGAAGATCGCTTTGGCAAATCTTCTTCAGCTCGCTTTGATGATCGCTGAGATACTTCATATCCGATTTGCTCAGGCCGACATGGATTTTTCCGTCGATTACGGCAATCATAGCCGGGACGGCACCGTTTTGCACGATGAGGTTGCCGATATCCTCGGATACCTTATAGTAATCGGGATTTGTTCCCTCATTGAGGCGAATCCCGTCAGCGCCAACGCCGTCCATCATTGCACCGCCGCCCTTGAGACCAAGGTAGATCTCAGCAGTTTCGACAGCAATCACGGGCATTTTTTTGTCGATGGCGTCCTGAACGTGATCCGACACTACCAGATAGTCGCTTTTCAATTGATACCTCCATATGGGAAACAGCCGATGAAAATGATTTCAACGGTTTGTGTTTGACTGACTCTCGTGGCATATATTATATCACAGATTTGTCCGCCCCGCAACGGGTTTTTTTAAAGTTTGACTTAGCTAACCAGATGTGTTATAATGCGATTTACAGGAGGATGAGTGCGCTATGAAATCAAATGAATCTTCAGAGGATTATCTGGAAACGATACTACTTTTGTCGAAAAAACTGCCGGTGGTTCGTTCCGTGGATGTGGCCAATGAGCTCCAGTTCAAAAAAAGCAGTGTCAGTGTGGCGATGAAGAAGCTGAGGGAGACGGGGAAGATTACGGTGACGGATGCCGGATATATCTATCTGACGGATGAAGGGAAGGAACTGGCGGAGAACGTCTATGAGAGACACCGGGTGTTCACGGAGTTCCTGACTCGTCTTGGAGTGGATCCGGAGGTAGCAGAGACCGATGCCTGCCGGATTGAACACGTGATCAGTGAGGAGAGTTTTCTGGCGTTTAAAAAGCATATCGGGGATATATAAGAAATTACTTGACAATTGGGGCGGAAAAAGGTATTATATATGTTGCGCGTCGGATGATGCGGTGTGCGCTCGTAGCTCAGCTGGATAGAGCACTTGGCTACGGACCAAGGTGTCGGGGGTTCGAATCCTCTCGAGCGCGGATGATGAAATGGGACAGGATGCAGATGCATCCTGTCCCATTTTCATCATCCGCGCTCGAGAAGGAGTACTCGAGAAGGTGCGCTCGAGGGGATATGAGTCAACCTCGGTCGGCGCGAGGCTTGACCATACCTCAAAAATATGATAAAATCAACGCGTTTAAGAAAACCAGAATACATCAAGCCAAACGATGGGAGGTATGTATGGATATAACCAGAATTCCGGCGTATGAACTGATCTCTCAGGAGGAGATCAAAGAGGTGAACAGTACAGGATACCTGCTTCAGCACAAAAAAACCCATGCGAGGGTTGTTGTTCTGGAGAACGACGACGACAACAAAGTTTTTGATATAGGATTCCGTACTCCACCTGTGGATTCCACGGGAGTTGCTCATATCGTTGAGCACACCGTGCTTTGCGGTTCAGAGAAGTTTCCGGTGAAGGATCCTTTCGCGGAGATGGATAAGGGGTCACTCAACACATTTTTAAATGCGATGACCTACCCGGATAAAACGGTATACCCGGTGGCCAGCCTGAATGACAAGGATTTTCAAAATCTGATGGATGTCTATCTGGATGCTGTATTTTTCCCGAATCTGTACAAGGAAGAGAAGATCTTCCGGCAGGAGGGATGGCACTATGAGATGGAGAATCCGAATGGAGAATTGACCTACAACGGTGTTGTGTTCAACGAGATGAAAGGGGCATTCTCTTCTCCGGATGAGTATTTTGATACCCTGATTCAGAAAACAATTTTCCCGGACATCTCCTATGGGGTGGTCTCCGGCGGAGATCCGCGGGTGATTCCGGAGCTTACCTGGGAGGATTATAAAGATTTTCACAGACGGTATTATCATCCGTCCAACAGCTATATCTATCTTTACGGAAAGATGAGTTTCGAGGAAAAATTAAATTGGATCGATAGAGAATACCTCAGCAAGTTTGATTATCTGGAGGTTGATTCGGAGATCAGACTCCAAAAACCTTTTGAAGAAATGCATGAGGCGGAAGGATATTATCCGGTAGCAACCGGTGAATCGACGGAAGGAAAAACCTACTTTGCCTATGCCAGTGTCTGCGGAACGACATTGGATCCCTACCTTTATCAGGCGTTTCAGGTGTTGGAATACGCTCTGGTAGAAGCAGTCGGAGCGCCGGTTAAGGAGGCATTAGTTAAGGCTGGAATTGGCACTGAGATTGACGGTTCTTATAGTGAACCGTTCCGTCAACCGTTTTTTACAATCAGTGCAAAAAATGCAGACGATCAACAGCGAGGAGAATTTGTTAAAATCATCCGTGAGGTATTGACCGGACTGACTGAAAATGGAATTAACAAAAGATCACTGAAAGCTGCATTAAATGCAATGGAGTTCCAGTTTCGTGAAGCCGACTTCGGTCATTTTCCCAAAGGACTGATGTACGGCTTAGGTATCTATGACAGCTGGCTCTACGACGATAGAAAACCATTCATACACCTTCATGTTAACGATACCTTCTCCTATCTTCGTGAGAAGATCGAGACAGATTATTTTGAAAAGTTAATTCAGGAATATCTGTTGGATAATCCTCATAGCGCTATCATTACGCTTCGACCGAAGCCGGGGATGGCATCGGAGACGGATGAACAGGAGAAAGAAAAACTTAAAGCACACCTTGACACTTTATCTGCTGAAGAAAAGGAAAAGATCGTTCGTGAGACGATAGAATTGAAAAAATACCAGGAAGAGCCATCCACGCCCGAGCAGATGGCAACCATCCCCATGTTGGGGAGGGAGGACATCGGGAAGGATGCTCGTCCTGTGAAAAACGAAATCAGATCTATCGAGGGATGCAAGACAATATACAATGATATTTTTACAAACGGGATATCGTATCTCAAATTCTCTTTTGATATTTCTGACCTGGAAGAGTATGCGCCGTATATGGCGTTGATGGCAGACATCCTCGGAGTGATGGATACCGATCAGTACGATAAGCTGGAGCTTTCCAACGACCTGCTCCTGCATGCCGGCGGATACAATCTCTCGACGACATCCTATACCGATGAGAAAGATGATGTAACCACGGTTCGCTGGGAGATGGCTACCAAAATACTGTATCATGAAACCGATTATATAATGAAGCTTCTGGATGAGATTGTTCGGAATACACATCTCGAGGATGCCGAGCGGTTGAAAGAGATCATCGCGGAAAAACGATCGGTTAAGCAGGCGGGGCTTCCGTCAGCCGGTCACAGTACAGCCATCAATCGCGGCTTTTCGTATTTTCGCGATTCGGCCCGCTGGGGAGAGAAGATGCGGGGAATCGGATACTATGATTTCCTTTGTGAACTGGATGATCACTTTGAAGCCTATCGCGATAACCTCATCGAAGTACTCCGGTGGCTTCGCGGAACGATTTTTGACAGAAAGAGGCTGCTGATCAATGTGATTGCAACGGAAGAAGGATATAAGCTGTTTGAGAAATCGGTTCCTGTCTTTCTTGCGTCCATGTCCGGCAGTGTAGGGGAGGATAAGCCGAAGCCACAGTATGTAATCCCTGAAATTTCGAAAAATGAGGGCATCACAACAGCAGGGAATGTTCAGTTTGTGGCCAGAATAGGAAATTTCAAAAAAAATGATCTGAGTTTCCGTGGATATCTGAGAGTTCTTCGCACGATCCTCAGTTATGAGTATCTGTGGAATGAAGTCCGTGTCAAGGGCGGTGCTTACGGTGTAATGTGCGGATTTGCCCGTACCGGTGCGGGATATCTGGTCTCCTACCGGGATCCCCATCTCCGGGAGACCGATGAGATCTTCCGCGGTATTTCCGGATACCTGCGAGAGTTTGATGTCGATGAGCGGGATATGGTGAAGTTCATCATCGGAACGGTACGCTCCATGGATATGCCGCTGACGCCCCGTGCGGAAGGAGTTCGGAACTTCGAGCATTATATGAACGGGGTGACGACGGAGATGATCCAGAAAACACGTGATGAGGTTCTGTCCACAACAAAGGAGGATATCCGATGGACGGCTGAAGTCATCGATGCGATGCTTTCCGATGAGTACATCTGTGTTGTCGGAAACGAGGAACGGATTCGTGAGTGCGAGGATATGTTTGGTGAAATCCGGGCTCTGATGTAGGTATATGCGGGCCGCAGGGAACGCGGCAGAATGGGGATTGCTATGGAAAAAGAAGGATTCAGATCCGGATTTGTCTCGATTATCGGACGTCCGAACGTCGGCAAGTCCACCCTGATGAACCGGATGGTGGGGGAGAAGATCGCGATCACCTCTCCCAAACCGCAGACAACGCGGGGAAAAATCCAGACGGTATACACCGAAGATCGTGGTCAGATTATTTTTTTGGATACACCGGGAATTCATAAGGCGAAGAACAAGCTGGGAAACTATATGGTGGAGGCAGCGGAAGGGGCGATAGGAGATGCGGATCTGGTCTTATGGCTGGTGGAGCCGACAAACTTTATCCGCCGGGACAGTGGCCTGTCTGCAAGCGGAGTTGCCGGATTTCCGGGAAAGGCCGAACAGCATATTGCGGATATCCTGAAAAAGTACGACGGCCCCACGATTCTGGTGATCAACAAAGTAGATACCATCCGGAAGGATGAACTGCTTCTTTGCATGGATGCCTACAAGGATGTGATGGATTTTACGGCAATCATCCCTCTGTCGGCACGAACCGGCGAGAATCTCGAGGATCTCATCGATACGATGTTTACCCAGCTGCCGGAGGGCCCCGCCTACTTCGATGAGGACACGCTGACGGATCAGCCGGTCCGCGAGATCGTCGCGGAGATGGTGAGAGAAAAGGCGCTGCGACTTCTGGCGGAGGAAATCCCTCATGGAATCGCGGTGGTGGTCGAATCCATGAAAAAGAGAGGCAACCGCGATCTGTATGACATCGAAGCAACCATCGTTTGCGAGAAGGACTCACACAAAGGAATCATCATCGGGAAAAATGGTCAGATGCTGAAATCCATCGGGAGCAAAGCACGGCCGGATATCGAAAAGCTGATAGACGCGAAGGTAAATCTGAAGCTGTGGGTCAAGGTGCGGAAAGATTGGCGTGATAATGAAATGCAGCTGAAGAACTTCGGATTTAAAGACTGAACGGACGGATCATGAATGAAGGAAAAGTATATAGGAATCGTATTATCGGCTGCGACGATCGGGGAGTATGACAAGAGGGTTGTGCTGCTGAGCAGGGAGAACGGTCGGCTGTCTGCGTTTGTCAGAGGAGCGAGACGACCGAAAAGCCCCCTTTCGGCTGTGACGGAGCCTTTTTGCTTCGGCGAATTTTTCGTATTCCGGGGAAGGGATTCCTACACGATCGAGGAGGTGCACGCGGAAAACTATTTCCCGGCGCTTCGAGCCGATCTCGATGCATTGTTTCTGGGAATGTATTTCTGCGAGGTGGCAGACTACTTTACCCGCGAGGGGATGCGGGCAGATCAGGAACTGGAGCTTTTGTATAGGGGACTGACGGCACTGACGCAATCCGGCATTCCGACTGATCTGATCCGCAGGATCTATGAGCTGCGTATGCTGGCTGTTTCCGGGTTCTCCCCTCATTACGATGAGAAAGAAAAATGCTGGCATGACGATATCGGGCGCTGGTCATTGTCCGAAACGGCATCCTATACCGTTGGACAGATTCTCACCCGTCCGCTTCGAAATCTCTTTTCCTTCAAGGTGAGCGATACGGTTCAGGCTGAGCTTGCCACGGTCATCGACCGATTCTTCAAAAGAAATACCGATAAGAGTTTTCATTCCCTTGACGCACTATAGATTTGATGATAGAATGAACGATATATGATGCTTTTTTATGGAATGGGAGGTTATCCGTTATGGAAGAAATGACAGCAGACATCTTTTATCAGATTATGAATGCCCGTGAGGTTCTCTGTGCTCACTGTGAACTTCGGGCACAGAATAACGAAAAATCCGATATCGCAAGCGAGCATGGCCTTCGCTCGACATCTTTCGGGAGCAACGAAAGTGATCGTTGCCCGAGCTGTCAGGTGACGGCGATTGTCGACAATGCGCAGATTCAGGCGCAGATGTTCGGCCTTTTTGACTGAGAATGACAGTCCCGGCCCGATGTATGCAGATACAACGGCGGAGGCTGTACTTCATATAATAATTGAAAGACGAGGAAAAGAAAAATGGAAAAAACCATGGAGAAAATCGTCTCCGTATGCAAAACGAGAGGCTTCATCTATCCGGGATCCGAGATTTACGGCGGACTTGCCAACACCTGGGATTATGGAAATCTCGGTGTGGAGCTGAAAAACAACATCAAGCGTGCCTGGTGGAAAAAGTTTATCCAGGAGAACAAATACAACGTCGGTGTTGATTGTGCCATCCTGATGAATCCCCAGACGTGGATCGCATCCGGTCATCTGGGTAGCTTTTCGGATCCGTTGATGGATTGTAAAGAGTGCCATGAGCGGTTTCGCGCGGATCAGCTGATCGAGAACTTTGCCGCGGAAAAAGGCATCGAACTGGACGGATCGGTTGACGGCTGGAGCAACGAAAAAATGGAGCAGTTTATCGCGGATAATCAGATTCCCTGCCCCTCCTGCGGAAAGCATAACTTCACGGAAATCCGTCAGTTCAATCTGATGTTCAAGACGTTTCAGGGGGTAACCGAGGACGCAAAAAATGTTGTATATCTGCGCCCCGAGACCGCTCAGGGAATTTTTGTAAACTTCAAAAATGTTCAGAGAACCTCCCGGAAAAAGATTCCCTTTGGAATCGGCCAGATCGGAAAGTCCTTCCGAAACGAGATTACACCGGGAAACTTCACGTTCCGCACCCGCGAGTTTGAGCAGATGGAGCTGGAATTTTTCTGCGAACCGGGGACAGACCTGGAGTGGTTTGAATACTGGAGAAGTTTCTGCATCGACTGGCTGAAGGGATTGGGCATGAAGGAAGAAGAGATGCGTCTGCGCGATCACGACAAGGAGGAGCTTTCCTTCTATAGTAAAGCGACGACAGATATCGAGTTTCTCTTCCCGTTCGGATGGGGTGAGCTCTGGGGCATCGCTGACCGGACGGACTACGATCTGACACAGCATCAGAATACATCCGGTGAGTCGATGGAGTATTTCGATGAGTCAAAAGGGGAAAAGGGTGAAAAATATGTTCCGTATGTAATTGAACCGTCCCTGGGAGCCGATCGTGTGACGTTGGCATTTTTGTGCGGCGCCTATGACGAGGAACAGCTGGAAGGCGGCGATATGCGAACCGTGATGCATTTTCACCCGGCATTGGCACCGGTGAAAATCGGGGTATTTCCTCTGTCTAAAAAGCTGGGTGAGCCGGCCGAGAAGATTTTTGAAGAACTCTCAAAGGAATGGTATTGTGAATACGATGATCGTGGCCAGATCGGAAAGCGCTACCGCAGACAGGATGAGATCGGAACTCCGTTCTGCGTGACCTACGATTTTGATTCCGAAGAGGATCACATGGTGACGGTGAGAGAACGTGATTCTATGGAGCAGGAACGAGTTGCTATCGATCAGCTGGTTCCGTACTTCAGAGAGAAGCTTTCCTATTAAATACGAACGATACAGTATAACCTGTTATTCTGTTGAAGTTCCCAACCGGGGTAATCTATGAGCAGTCGAAAAGAGAGTCTGAAACGTCTGAAACGACTCGACAAAGCGACCAAAGGACATGCTTTCATTCGCCATTATTCGATGGATGGCGAAGAGGAAGAGGACAGCGAAAAATCCTTTCCGCTTTGGATAATCATTGCAGTGGCCATCGCGACGGTTCTGACCATCGGGATACTTTTGTGGTTCCACTACGGATCAGGGGGAGAAGACCCGGCTCCGGAACAGGAACCACAGGTTGAGGCAGAAGAGGTTCCGACTCCGGAACCGACGATGTTGCCTCTTCCTTCTGAGGAACCGACGGCAGAGGACCCCACGCAGATGGTGAATACAGCAACCTTTTTGCAGGGACCGAAAGGATGGAAAAAGAAAAAGGATTGGTCCGGAGTCTGGGGTGACAGTGAATATGACGGAAGGAGATTTGGAGGGTTCGGCTGCGGACTGTGCGTGATGGCAAATCTGTACACTTCGCTGACACCCTACCAGTGTTCTCCTATCGATATGTATTATTTCGCCAAGAAGGCGTCGTTCTATGAGGGGGCATCAGCGATCGACTGGCCACCGGCACAGATGACGCTGGGGAAGCTGGGGATGACCACGGAGATCGGGAGAAAGCCGAAGAAATATGAGAAGTTCCGTCAGCTCATCGCCGATTCCATGGGGGCGATGGTTGTGGTGTGTTCCTACAACGACGATTCGTACTGGAAATACACACCGGGCCATTATGTTTCTATTCTCGGGTACAACAGTGAGGATGATACTATTTTTCTCGGAGATTCCGGGGATCTGAAGCATAATCGTTCATGGATTCCGCTGAGGACCGTGTATAACGCGATCAAGACCAGCAATGATAACCACTATCTGCGGGTTCTGGGATACGATGAAAGCAAAGATGAGTGGAAGCATAAAAAAATAAACGGGAAGTGGACGAAACCTTCCTATTGGAAAAGATAAAAATGTCAAAAGTTTGTTGATTTTTGTTTTTAGGTGTGTTATCATAGGAACAGTGACTCTATGTAGGCTTTTGCAGGAATCTTGATTTTTTTTATGCAAGAGCCCGAAGAAATTATTTTTAATAGGAGGAAAGAGAAACATGGCAAACAAATGGGTGTATATGTTCAGCGAAGGTGACATGAGCATGCGCAATCTCCTTGGTGGAAAGGGAGCGAACCTGGCAGAGATGACTGACATCGGACTGCCGGTACCGCAGGGATTTACTATCACGACGGAGGCTTGTACACAGTATTACGAGGACGGCCGTAAGATCAATGACGAGATCATGGGTCAGGCGATGGAAGGCGTAAAGAAGATGGAGGAGATCAACGGCAAGAAGTTCGGAGACCTGAAGAATCCTCTTCTTGTATCGGTTCGTTCGGGAGCAAGAGCTTCCATGCCGGGAATGATGGACACCATCCTCAACCTCGGACTGAACGATGAGGTGGTAGCTGCGATGATCGCAGGAAACCCGGATCCGGCATTTGAGCGTTTTGTATACGATTCTTATCGTCGTTTCATCCAGATGTTCTCCGACGTGGTCATGGAGGTCGGCAAG
>JAFYBS010000078.1 GCA_017540125.1 Eubacterium sp. | reverse complement strand
TGAGTCTATCTTGTTTCATATTAACCTCCATTCCGGAGCGTAGCGACGGAGTGGCGACGAGAACATCCAGTTCTCGTCTGCCATCAGTGGCTATTTGTGACGCTCCGGCACAAATAGCCGTGTGAAAAATCGGCATATCAGGGAATTGTTTCAATTCCCTTGCGATCTTTTCACACTAAGTTCTCCTTTCGTCAAAAAACGGTTTGTTATGTGCAAAACTATATCATAGTTTGAACGAAAAATCAAGGGGTCTTCCTATGAACTATAATACCACAAAAGTATACTCAATTAAGGAGGAATCCGCAGCCGGAAGCGGGACGATCAGAAGAATTCCGCCCAGTAATACTGACTCATATACTCGTTCTGGTAAGCATTGACGGCGCCGGCGTCCAGCTCGGCAAATCGATAGTAGTCGCAATCGAGGACATCGACGTTGACGGATAAGGCATTGAACCCTCGCACGACGGCTGCTTCGGCACCGATCTGCTTCAGGTTTTTGATCATGGAATGGATCAGTATCTGTATATGGTTTTGCTGTTTTTTATCGTACGGCGCATCCTCGAAAAGCACGGCCGCCAGCTCCTTGGTCGTGCAGGAGCTCCCGTGGCGGTGCACCAGATAGGCCAGGATCTCTTTTGACCGGCTGCGCTCAAAATGCACATGCTCACCATCCGGCGTGAATACGTCAAAGTTGCCGAAGCACTGGATACGCAGGACGGCGTCCTTTTTCGGAACGATCGGGAAGCGCAGATCCGACAGCTCTTCCTCGACCTTTTCCTTTGTGACAGGCTTCATGATATAGCCGCTGGCATGGAGCTTCATTGCTTCGCCGGTGTACTCGGAGAAGCCGGTCACAAAGATAATGTTCATTTTCGGGTTGATCTGCTTGAGACGTTTGGCGACCTCGACTCCGTTCATCCCCCGCATATGTATGTCCAAAAATGCTATGTCGCAGCTGTTTTTCTCGGCATCGGCGAGCAGATCATCGGCGTCCTCATACCCGATCACCTCGGCTTCCGGTCTGGCCTCCCGGACAGACATTTCCAGCATCTGCAGCATCATTTCCTCATCGTCCACACATAGAATCCTCATGACTGACGCACCTCCGAATTCTCTTTGTCTGCTTTCGGTATCGTGACACGCACCTCGGTTCCCTCACCGACCGTACTGGTGACGGTGATGGTGGCACCGCACATATCCTTCAGACGCTTTCTGGTATTTTCCATCCCAACATGGGAGCGTCCGTCGTCTCTTTGCTTCACCTCTTCCGGATCGAAGCCCACGCCGTCATCGGATATGATGATCTCGCAGGCATCCTCCGTCTCGCGCGTGGCGATCCTCACCGTCCCGCCTTCTTTTTTCATGCCGACGCCGTGCTTGACGGCGTTTTCCACCAGAGGCTGCACGGAGAGCTGTGGCACCTCAAAATCCCGCGTCTGTATATCATATTCCACGTTGAGCTTTTTCTTGAAACGAAGCTTTTCTATATATAAGTACTTTTCCAGATGGGCCAGTTCCTTTTCAAAGGGGACCGGCTCCGTATTTTTCAGGGAATCCATGTTGCCGCGCAGATAGTCGGAGAACTGGATCGTCGCATTGTAGGCGGTGTCCGGGTCGAGCTTGCACAGCATGGCGATGGAGGAAAGCGCATTGTACATGAAATGCGGACGGATCTGGCTCACCATAACCTGAACCTCGGCCTCGTAGAGCTCCTTTTTCATCTGCTCGTAGCGGATCGCTTCCTTATAATGCAGTCGCAGCCCGTAGATCAGACGGATGATCTGATACAAAATCGTGATCCCGATCCCGTACATAAAAAAGTGCGAGCCGGGGATGTAGACGAACTGGTCGGCGATATCCACGATCAGCCCGAGCATCAGGGGGATCCAGGAGATCATGAAGATGAGCGTGTTTCGATTGCCGCGGATCTCCAGCGCCAGCAAAACGATCATCATCAGTGCGCATACCGCGATCATCACCTGGAAAACGGGAGAGGTCGCCACGAGATCCGACACCCCTGCCACATGCAGGATCGTCACGGTCACGATCGCGATGAAAAATACGGTCGCCGTGATATTAGCGATGGCGCGGGTGACGGTTTTCTGCAGATTTGATTTGATGTAAAACAGGATGGATAGCACGAAAAAGTAGCCGGACAGCTTGTCCGCCATCATGCAGACGGTCGGGTCGAGAATCCACAGATTCAGATAGTCCCGGGCGCTCTGCAGGATCATATAAACGCCCCAGAAAAAGCACAGCACACCGAAGGTCATATACCGATAGTCCGTCTTTCCCATGACGGCACTCGCGATTGGGAAGAAGAATAATCCGAAAAAGCAAATCAGCACAAACAGCAGGATCACCGGAAACGGCTGATAAAAAAAGTGCGAAAACGTGCTGTCGGTGATATCCATTAAAACATAAAAGCAATCGGAAAAACCGGCATTGGACACCGCATACGGAAAATCTACTTCCAATGTATAAATCTCATCCAACGAAACCGATTTCGGATCAATACCGCTCTCGATCCATTCCGAAAGTGACGGAAGGTCCAGCGTATGATAGAGGGTTTTGTAGCCCGGTGTCTCCGGCATATGCATAAAGGGGGCGTCAAACTCCTCCGAAATCTCTTTGTCATCCGTATTGACCTTGAGTGGCTGATATTCTATGACGGTGTTTCCGGCAGAGTCCGTCATCCGGTACCAGACATTTTTGGAGCACACGGTCAGCTTCCGATACAGAGCGACCTCCGCCGGAAGCTTCCCACGTATGACGATATGGTGAAACCTGGCTTCGATGAAGCCGTCGGCATCGCACGGAAACTCTTCCCCGCCATCTACCGAGCAGGTTCCTGTCAAAAGCGTCGGAGAGGATTTGGTCGAACTCTGCGCATAAAAATAACGAAACGACATAAACACACCCCATCCCAGAAACAGGATGAGAAGGATGATTATAACGGCCGTCCACTTTTTATCGGAAATGATCTTCAACATAGTACTGTTATTATATGCCCTATTATAACCGTTGTCAATAATGCTCCCTAGTGCTATATATTTTTACACGCCTGACAGCCGGGCATAACATTTTTACATCCGACAAATTCCCGAAAAATGGTTATTTATCAGGAAATATTCAAAAAAATAAAAAAAAATTTGAAAATAGCTGATTTTTGTAAAGAGTTTGTAAAGAGTGGTTTGGTATAGTGGTCTCAGAAACAAAGAACACACCCGCTGAGGAGCTCACAGCGGAAGAACAAAACAATTCAACTAATTAAAACAATAAAATCAAAATCAAAGGAGGACACCACTATGAAAACTAAAACTATCAAAACCAAAATCGTTGCTTTTGCACTTGTAGGACTTACCGCTTTCGGAGCAGTCGCTCCGTTGGGAACAACAACAACTAACAAACCGGTCGTAGCACAGGCAGCCGAGAAAAGCGATCCACTCGCAGACGTACTCAAGGGTATCGCAAACCACACCTTCGGATTTGCTCAAAATCAGGTCCTGGATATGGTGGGACCGGAACTCGCCAAGCTGGGACTCAACCCGATGCTTCTGGAGTTCCTCGGAATCAAAGGAAAAGAAGTCAGCAACCAGGATGTCATCGACTCGATCAAAAAGAGCACGCAGGAAATCAAAGCAGAGATCGCCAAGGTACTTGATGCAGTAGATGAGCTTTCCACAAAGACAAATAGCTGCCACGTACTGCAGATGAACTCACTCCGTTCGATCAACTCCAACATCGATACCAAGGATTTCAGGGTTCAGGCCGATCAGCTTGCATCTGACTTCCAGAACGCTTTCTCCCGTATCAACGCCAACAGGGACAACTTCACCAGCGATGACTCGGGACCGATCAACGAAACAACCTACCGCGCTTACAAGCAGGTACTCTCTGACTCACACTGTAACATCAGCACACTGCAGGCAAACTTCGATGAGTTCCTGAGATTCCTCAAGGGACAGCGTACCTCGAACAACAACGAGAACGGCTACCGCCAGCTGACCCAATATCTCATCGACCGCGTCGTAGCTGCCGATCTGAATCTTCACAGCTACACCGAGACACCGGACTACACAGAAGCTATCAACGGTATAAATGTAGAGATCGCTACCATGGAGCAGCAGGCACTTCTTGACTACATGATCATCAACGTACTGAACGGCATGGCTCGCAAGGTAAAGGAGTACGAGGTTGATAACGGGATTGTAAAGGTAAACGAGGATGAGAGTCCCTACGCAGTCTATGACAACACGGCAACCGCTCTTCAGAACAGCATGAAGGAGATGGAAAGCATCTACTCATCCGTTTTGAAAGAGAATCAAAGTCTCTCGAAAAAATATGTGCTGGCAGACCTGACCATTTATAACAATAATAAAGAAGAAGTAAAGGGTTGCAAGAGCTTCATCGATGCATGGTCACAGGGTATCGACTCCGGCAAGAACTTCAAGATCACTCTCAAGTCAGGCAATCAGGGGCAGATAGCTGACAGCAAGAAAGGCTTCAAGACAGATGACAACGTAAAGGGCATGACGGACAAGGGTGGATTCCTGGTACCGGAGGGCAGACTGGTTCGGATCGATATGGGTTGGATGAACAACAGCTTTAACCTCGGTAACAAACAGGATGTTGATCTCTTCACACTCAGCCGGAACTCGAAGCTCTATGTAAACAGACTGTCAGTAAAAGAAGGAAATCACGTCATCCTGGTTCCGGAAGGATCAACGGATGCAGTAGTAAATATCGAGACAGGATACTTCGACGGCGACTATGACAACATCCCGGTACTTGTAGAGAAATCCTGCGAAAGAACAAGACTCTCATTTAAAAACTGCGAGTTCAACTTCGGAACAAAGTATAACTACATCACTACACTTACAGACGGTATCAACATCTACAAAGAGCGCACCCGCCACACCGGTGAAGAAGACGTGCGCGGCGGAGAGTACTGGGGAACCTGAGACTGAGGCACTCAAAAAAGCAATAAGTTAAAAAGGCCGCCATACCTCACGGTATGGCGGCTCTTTGATTTGGAGCCGTAGTTGTATTCGGATTTGATTGTTCTCTTATCCTCGTAAATTTCATCTTCACTTTCCCTTTACCCACTGCCTTTTTAAGCCCCCTTGTATTGTTTATATGACCAACCTTCGTGTATTTATAACTCGTCTTATGAGACTTATAGAACACTACCAGACAATCTGAGCCATACAACATGATATCGCCTGCTTTAATCCTCTTTACTTTCTTT
>JAFYBS010000077.1 GCA_017540125.1 Eubacterium sp. | reverse complement strand
TCCGTCAGCGTCACATAGCGCACGATATGTCCCACCGTATCCTCGGCAAGCTCGACCTCTTCATCTTTGTCCGCCGGCTCTTTCGCGTAGCGCCAGGTGTACTCGTAAAACACCTTCTGCTTTTCCTGTTCGAATTGCTCGAAGGTTTTTTTATCCACGACGGAAACGCCGAATTTGACGGAATCGAACATCATGTCATTGTTGTCATAAAACAGGGCAGAGTAGTCCGGCAGGGCAACCAGGCCGCAGATCGTCATCTCATGATCCCCGACCTGCAGGGTGTCCCCGACCGAGAGGGAATTGTTGTCCGCGTACATACGGTCAATCGCGATCTCCTCTCCGCCCGTCGGCAGTTCGCCGTCCATGAGACAGGGCAGGTTGACCGATTCTCTCACCTTGAAGATACGCAGTGTCGAGCCCCCCGAGCTTCCTTCCTTATCTGCCTTCGTTTCTGCGTGCTGTTCGAGATAAAACTGCTCCTCCACCGCCATACCGGCATCCTCCCGGATGCCGTCCAAAGCTCCGGCTCCCGGTTCGTCCGGTGTGATGAAGTGACCCCATTCCACTTGATACTTCTCGAAGCTCTCGTCATATGCCGAGATCATGCTTCCGGATGCCACAAGAAAACCGGACACAAATCCGATCACCAGGATCATAAACAGAAAAATCACGATATATTTTCCGAGTTCCCCCTTCAACTGCCTCGGAAGTCTTTTTATCAGTGGGTTTCTCCTTTTCACTTTTCCACTCCTCGTTCCACTGTGTATTACGCATCTCACGCAGGCGAACCGGAGGCCGCCTGTTGCATTCCTCTGTTACCAGTCCAGATCCGCCGCCCTGACCTTCACTTCGTTCCGCTCATCCTTCCGGATTTTTCCGTCACGTAAGCGAATCACCCGATCGGCCATCTGTTTGATGGCATCGTTATGTGTCACCATGATCACGGTGTTTCCGTATTTTTGATTGACCTCCTCGATCAGTGCCAGAATCTCCTTGGATGTCGTATAGTCCAGCGCCCCCGTAGGCTCGTCGCAGAGCAGGATGTCCGGGTTTTTCACGATCGCGCGGCCGATGGAGGTACGCTGCTGCTGGCCTCCGGAAAGCTGGTTGGGAAGCTTGTAACGGTGCTCGTACAATCCCAGCGTTTGAAGAAGGTCGTCGATATCCAGCGGATTGTCACTGAGATAGGCTCCGACCTCGATGTTCTCCTTGACGTTCAGATTCGGGATCAGATTGTACATCTGAAACACATATCCCAGATGGGACCGGCGGTATTTCGTCAGGGATTTTTCGTTCATATCGCGGGTTTTCTCTCCGTCGATCGAGATATAACCCTCATCGGCATCGTCAATTCCGCCGATGATGTTCAACAGCGTCGACTTTCCCGATCCGGACGGACCGAGCAAAACGCAAACATCTCCCTTCTCTACGGAAAAGGAGATGCCCTTCAGAACTTCCACGCGGTTATCCGGCGTGCCGAAGCTTTTATGGATATCACTGATTTCGATAAACATGGTTCCTCACATTCCGGAGCAGCACGATTTACTCCTCTAATTATAATTAGTTATGTCTAACTATGGGGTATCATACACCAAAGAACTGTTGTTGTCAAGCGTCAAATTCCATCCGGTCGAAAAGCTGATTCCGGCCGGAATCAGTTCCCGGCCGAGATCAGCTTCCGGACCTCTTCGTATTCAAAATCATCCAGTGCCTGCCGGATTTTCTCTATTCGCTCCTCATCCTCCTCCGGCAGACGGTATCCGGACAATCCCTCCAGTACCTCCTCCATCGCCGCATCATCACAGCTCTCGGAAAGCTCGAGAAGCCGGTCGTAGGTTTCCCGAAGCAGTGCCTCATCAACCGGCGGCAGGTCACTTTCACCTTCTGCCCCGGCTGTATCGCTATCCGCGACTGCGGAATCCTCTCCGAATCCCTCGATCACCTCCCGCAGCCGTTCCCGATAGGCGTCATACATCTCCATCACCCGGTCGTGATTTGCTTTGATATAGTCGGTGTTCCCTTCTTTTCCCGCCATCTCCAGCGCCTCCGCGTCATCGCCGAGCTCCATGGCTCCCACCATCCTGGACGAGCTTTTGAGGGCGTGGACCTTGATGGTATACATCTCCCGGTCTCCTGACTCGTAGGCATCTCTCAGTTCTTTCTGATTCTCCGGGATCAAACTGTAGTAGAGCTTCACCGCGTCGCGGAGGAGTTCCTCGTTCCCGCAGTTTTTCATCGCTTCGGCTCCGTCGATTCCCTCAATCCGCATATACCAGGCTTTTTCCGGCTGTTCACGGACTTCCGGCTCCTCGGCTTTCCAGGTCGGCACGGAAGCATCGAAGTCTTCCTCCTCAAACAGAACGTCGTCAGTCTCGTCCTGATCCATCTCCAGGGGGATAAAGGAATCGAGATTGTAGACCGTTTTTCCCCGATCCATATACAAAAGTCCGAAGGTCCCCGGTCCGCAGTTTGATGAGATGGCCGCCGATGCTTTTTTGAAAAGGATATTTTTGAAATTCGCTCTCTTTCGGATCATCTCCTCGATCCACAGGATCGTTTCCTCGGAGATATCGGCATAGGTGACAAAAATCACATCCTCATCCGGATGAGCGCTCATCGGAAGTGCCCTCCGGATATAGCTGGTATAGCAACGTTCGATACTTCCCACATGGATCCGGTCAACTCCGGATTTGTCATTTTTAATACGCAACGAAGGACGGATCCGGAATGTCTTCAATGCGGAATTCGCCCTTGGGCTGATGTGTCCGCCCCGGGTCATGAACTCGGTATCCGCGATGACAAAACTGCAGTGCAGGTACTTTTTGGCAATCTCCAGTTCCCGGAGAATTTTTCCCACGGACATACGGTGCTGTACCATCTTTTGCGCGATAAGTGCCAGGATTCCCGTGGCACTGGAAAGCACCTCCGAATTGACGACCGATACGTTTTCGAAGTTTCGGGCGGCCGCTGTGGCCCTTTCGTACTCCTCGCTCATACTTGTGGTGATCGTGATATAGATCACATGATGGGCTTCCCGGAGCTCGGATGAGAAGAATTCCATGAACTCCTCAACACTCGGCGGATCGGATGCCACCGTGTTGCCCTCCGTGCTCATATACCGGATCAGTTCATCCGACACGGTCTCGACACCGTCCCAGAACAGACCGCGGTCGGTACGGATCCGGAACGGGATGATATGGATCTGGCTTTCTCTGAGGATCGCGTCCGGTAGGTCACACATACTGCTGGTCGCGATAACCACCGGTGCTTTTCTGGCATACCGGCCTGCCGTATTGATGCGTCCTCTGGTCAGCTCCTGCTCCGAACTGAGGATCACTTTTTCCTCCGGAAGGAACCGTACCAGTGTTTCCTCCAGCTGCATGCCGGATACCGGTTTGGTCAGCTGTCCGTTAAAGCCGGTTGCTTCATACAGCTCGGTGTTCTCTCCTCCGGCGTTGGCTGTCAAGACAATGATCGGGACATCGGTACAAAGACCTCCCAACTGACGACGGATCTCCCGGAAGCACTCGATTCCGTCCATCCCGGGCATCAGGTGATCCAGCAGGATCACATCGTATCGGTTTTTCAGCGTCATGGACAGCGCCGCTTCTCCGGAACGGGCCAGATCTACAGTCATTTCCATTCCATCCAGAAGCCGTGATTCCACCTGAAGATTCATTTCGTTGTCATCGACGATAAGGATCCGGGCCTGGGGCGCCGTGAAAAGATGCCTGAATTTTTCTACCACACCGGAGTTTTCATCACCGGTGATGTTGAGATCACCGATACTGTCACCGGACTCGATTTTCTGGCGGATTGTGAGCATGAACACGGACCCCTGTCCGTAAACACTGTTTACGTTGATCTCGCCGTGCATCAGATCCACCAGGTTTTTGACGATGGACAATCCCAGACCGGTTCCCTCGATGTGGGTATTTTTCTCCTCATCCACCCGTCGGAACGAGTCGAACAGGTGAGGGATATCCTCCTGACGGATTCCCATACCGGTATCGCTGACCGTGGTTTTGAGCAGGATATGTTCCTCTCCGCTTCTTTCACACTCCATATGAAGGCTGACGGAACCCTCCGAGGTATACTTGACCGCGTTGTTCAGAAGGTTGATCAGGATCTGTTTGACGCGAACCTCATCACCGTACAGCATCGTCGGGATCGACGGATCGATATCCACCTGAAAACGGAGGCCTTTTTCCTCAGCCTTCAGCCAGATCATGTTGACGATTTCGGAAACCATGTTTCCCACACTGTAGCTGACGGGAACAATCTCCATTTTGCCGGCTTCGATCTTGCTGATGTCCAGAATGTCATTGATCAGCGCCAGCAGCATTTTTCCGGCGCCACGGATCTTTTTCGCATCCCGGACGATCTCCTCCGAGGCATCCTCCTGCCGGAGGATAATCTCGTTCAATCCGAGAACGGTGTTGATGGGGGTACGTATCTCATGGCTCATGCTGGAGAAAAACTGGTTCTGCGAACGGTTCAGCTCCTCGGCCAGCTCGGCGGCTTCCTCCGCCCGCTGCCGTTCCATCTCAAACATATGGTTCTGGAACCATACCATCGTAAAGATCAGAAAGCCGACCACTATGATAGATATGCCGGCATCGGTGAAAAACAGTTTCCAGCTATGCGGAAAGATCAGCTGCGGATAATTATACTCGATGAAGACCTCCGCCAACGCGATCAGGGTAAGCGACGTCAGTAAAACCAAACGTACCACACCCGACAAGATCAATCCGGTATACAGAAAACCGAATGGGATCCAGAAAGGAGCTCCGCCCTTCAATCCTCCGCCGAAGAAAAATGTTATCGGAAGAATGATAAATACAACTCCGATTGCCTCACACATGACTCCGATTTTCGCCCGTCCTTTCGCCACGGATAAAATGGTAATCGGGGGCACGATTATGCAACTTAAGATCAGAGTGATAATCTCGACGATATTCTCCCCTTCGATGATATCACCGATCAGCACCAGAAAAACCGCCGGGAACACGATGACGGTCATCATGATGATCTTTCTGTCCTCAAAACTTCTGTCCGGATCGTTTATCATATAGAACAATTTTCTCAAATACTTCATTCTCCGTCCCCTCCTTCCTCATGGATTTTGGAGGCGGGCAGGACATGTTTCATCACCCGTTCAAACTCACCGGTATCGATTGGTTTGGCGATGAATCCGTCGAAGCCTTCCCTCATAAACATCTCCCTGGCTCCGCTGAGAGCGTTGGCCGTGAGTGCGACGATAACCGATTTCCGTCCCTTTTCCCGGGCGACTTCCCGAAGCTTTTTCATCGCCTCCACACCGTCCATCTCCGGCATCATGTGATCCATAAAAATCACATCATAATCCCTTTCGTCGTATTTTTTCAGAGCATCCTTTCCACCCTCTGCCGTATCGACCGTCATCCGGTATTCCCGGAGAATTCCGGTAGCCACCACCAGGTTCATCGGCTCGTCATCCACCACCAGGGCACGAACGCCGGTGAGCATCAACCTGGTTTTTCGGTTTCCTTGTTCAAATCCCGAAAAATCGCTGTTCAGAACCTGCACCGCAGGCACACTGTACAGAGGTTTCGGCATCACGACTATCTTGCTGTCCTCCTTCAGCCGCACCTCTCTGCCGGCCGAAACAGCCACCAGATGTCCCTTTTTACTCAGTTTCTCGAAGTAATCGGCATTCTCCTCGAACTCTTCCTGTCCCATAAAAATGTGGGAAACCCGGTACTCCTCCAGCAACCGGTCGCACTCCGCGGTTGAAGTGGCGGAAAAAAGCCGCACATTGAGACCGATCGCGGTGGTGACCGCCATCGATTTGTAGAACTCGCGAAGGGCCGGAACCTTGTATTTGCCGGGGTTGACAAAAAAGATGATATCGCCGGAGAAATCCGGTGCCACGGTGAGACAGGGAGCCGGATCGATCACTTTCTGAGGAATGGACAGGGACACGGTCGTGCCGACTCCCCGCGTACTGTCGATCTTGACAAACCCTCCCATCTGATGAACAAAACCGTATACGATCGGAAGCCCGATTCCGATGCCTCCCGTACTCCGGTTTCTCTTTCTGTTCGCCTGGTATAACCCTTTGGACACTTTGGCTATCTCTTTCCTTGTCATCCCGATACCGGTATCGGTCACCTGAATCTCAAGGTTGATCCCGTAGTCACGGGGAACCGCAAAAATCTTGACATAGACACCGCCCCGCGAGGTGAATTTCAACGAATTCCCCAGGAGGTGCCGGAACAGCTTATGCAGTTTTCGGATATCTCCCTGCAGCAGGACCGGAACCCGGGGGTCCAGGTCCACGATCAGTTCCAGATTTTTCCCCCGCTCACTCGTGTTGTAGTTGACAACCACATCGTGGATCAGCGAGGAACTCATGTATTTTTCTTCCTCAAGGATGATCTCTCCGCGCTTGATTTCCGTGAAATCCTGGATATCCTCCACCTGGTTGGCCAGCCGCAGACCGGCTGCGTAGATGGCGTCCACCTCGTCGCTTTCCTGCTTGTTCATGAATATCTGGGACATTCCGTTGACGACATTGATCGGCGTACGAAGCTCATGGGAGATGTTGGACAGAAAATCCTCCATATCCCGGTCGGCGTTTTCCACCTCCTGCTCCCGCCTCCCCTGTTGCTGCAGGGTCACAAGTCTCCGGGAAACGATCATCCGGCAGAAAAAATAAACGCTCATCACCGTCCCGAGGTGCAGGATCACACGGGAAACCACAATGACGTTGAAGGTAATGGTATCCGAGAGGATGCCCAGCCAGATTTGAATGGCAGTCAGGATAAAATACTCCGCCAGTAACAGATTCAGTACATAGAAACGATTCATCAGGGAATAGGCGGTCAGCATCAGAACCCCTACGATCGCGATATCGAAAAAACTGGTCTGATGTACACCGTGATAGAAAGCGGACACCATTCCGTACAGAAGAAAAATGATGTTCTGCGTCTCACCGGATATCCGGTGAGTCAGATACAGAAACCAGAGTGCCACCAGAGCGATCAGAATCAGGGGAAATACCCAGAATTCCCATTGCAGAAGAAAGCCTTCGACGATCAGTGCCGTCATACTGATCGTCAAAACACATATCATAAAGTTTTCCGCGCCTGTCCTCGCTTTTTGTTCCATAGGTCCCCCTCATACTAGTGCTACTGACACCAAATAACCGGACCATATTACTTGTCTGTTTTTCCACCTGCTTCGTTGCCTTCACTTGCCGATGCCACCGCATCGACGCGTTCAGGCGCCTTGCAGGATGGAGAAAACATCCTGCGTAAATG
>JAFYBS010000076.1 GCA_017540125.1 Eubacterium sp. | reverse complement strand
GTTTTCCAAATCCCAGATGTACTCCTCGCCCCAGCTGTACTGACTCATAAACTCACCGGAATAAGCCCGGATCGCTGCCGGATTCCCCTTCAAAAACTCGAAGTAATCACAATCCACATTCTCCGTTTTCAGACTGTATTCATTTCGGTTGTGCAGCAGGACATCTTCCATTCCGATATCCTTCAGCGTTTTCTTTAAATCCATCACCAGGACCCGGATATAGGTCTTTTTCGACTCTCTCTCCTCGTCCTCCCACAGGATATCACACAGCTCATTCCGGCCGGCACTGGCACCGTTCTTTGCCGTGAGATAAGCCAGGATCTCCCGGGACTTTGAACGGGAAAAATGCAACGGCTCGCCACCGTATTCCGCCCGGAACTCTCCGAAGCAGTGCAGACTCAGCTTTCCCGGATCCGACTCCTCCCGGATGGGATGTGCCAGATTTTCCAGCTCCTCCCGGATATCCTCCGCATCCACCGGTTTCATCAGATAGCCGCCGATATGCAGACGGTACGCATCCACCGCGTAATTCGGATATGCCGTGGTCATCACGATGTTGACATCCGGGCGCATCTCCTTGAGGTTTTTCGCCACCTCGAGGCCGTTCATCCCGGGCATTTCCACATCCAGAAACACCAGCGCGATATCCTCTTCACCGAAGATCCGAAGTGCTTCCCTGCCGGATTCTGCGAGAAAAACAGCGGCATCCGGAAGAACCTTTTTCACTTCCTTCTCCATTCCGGTGCGCATCATTTTTTCATCGTCCGCGATCAGCACCTTCATCCATTATCCCTCTCTGTCATTGTCCGGTTCGGCACATCAACACCCGACGACGTCCGGTTTACTCCTCCTCGGGAATGCGGATATGGATCTTCGTCCCCACACCGGGTGTACTTTCCACCTCCATACTGCCGCCGCACATCAGTTTCAATCGTTCTCTCGTGTTCCGCAGGCCGATATGAACCCCCTCTTTCGCGAAGGCCTCCTCCACATCGAACCCGATTCCGTCATCGATCACATCGATTCGATGGCAACCGTCCTCCTGTTTTGTGAGTATCCGGATATGTCCCTCCGGCGGATCCTTCTCACGGATCCCGTAACGAACAGCATTCTCAACCAGAGTCTGCAGGCAGAAGGCCGGTATCCTGAAATCCGTATCCTCCGCATCCACATCAACAAAAATCTGGTTTTCAAACCGAAAAGCCTCCACATCCAGGTAGCACCGGACCGTCCCCAGCTCCTTCGTGAAGTCCACGCATTCCCTCTCATCCAGAACATCCAGACTGCCGCGCAGATACCCGGACAGATCCTTCAGCGCCTTTTTCGAACGCGGGATATCCTCGTCCATTCCGTAGTAGATACCGGTCAGGGCATTGTAGACGAAATGTGGCTTGATCTGATTGTACAGGAGACGGACATTCTCGTCAGCGATCCATTTTTCCCGCTCACGTTCCCGCTCCGCCACCTTCGCCGTGTAATCCATCATATGCGAGACGAAGGTCAGGATCACCGCGATACAGGTGGAGATGATGACCAATGACGCCCCGTAGTGAAACACCTGCAACACCAGCGATGCCATCGGAAAAATCAGTGCCGACAGGACCGCAAACCGCTCCAGATTTGTCAGATTCCGATAAAAATTGAGGATCAGAGCCAGGATCAACAGGACTCCCATCATATAGAAAAAACTGATCAGCCAATTCCCGGGTAGCCGGTAGTATTGGTTCTGATTATCAAAATCATAAAGGAAGGGGACGAATACATTGATCAGCACCAGTGCGACACCGATATTACAAACCGCGTACTCGATCATCTTCCAGTTCCGGATCGATACCTGAACCCTCTCTTCGATCAATCCCGCAAAGTAGGAAACCCCCGAGATGATCACCAGGTATCCCATCACAAATACCATCAGGTTGGTAATCCGGACGATATAAAAAGCTGCCGTCCCTTCCTGTCCGCGAAAGCCGATCGCGAACACATCCGAAACAAGCAGGATACTGTCCGCCAGGATAAACCGGATCAACCCTCCGGCTCTCCTCGCGTCCGCCCATCGGGTCTGCGCGATCACGATGACGGCCACGATACAGAAAAATGCCCCCCAGCCCTCGATGACCATCTGGATGATGCGTGTCAGCTCCGGCCCGTCTTGCATCTTACTTCTCCTCTGTCAAGCCGTCCGATGAAGCCGGGCGTGATGTTTCCCTCCAGCCACCGGCCTTTCCGTTCTTGACGAAGAACAGAACCAACGGGATATAGGTGGAGATCGGAAGGACAAATCCCCAGTATTTATAGCTTTCCGACTGAACCAGCGTATTGAAGATAGAATGATAGATGATTGCCAGTGTGAGAAGCGCAAATGTACCGCACACGAAAAGCTTCTTCCGTGTCTTGATAAAGGAAATTCCGTACCCCACAAAAGCCGTACAAATACCGTGCATCAAGCCGGATGCGAAGCCACGGATGACGGCCCAGACGATGCTTACCGTCGCGATGTTCTGTGTCAGGATGATCATATTCTCCAACACGGCAAATCCGACACCGACAGCAAACGCCAGCGGAATCAGTTTTTCCTTCTTGGAATCAAACAGGAAGGCATAGTACAGAATCGGAAGCGCCTTGATGATCTCCTCCGTAACCGGGGTCAGATTGGTGGTGATGTAGTACATATCAAAATCCACACGGCTCCGGATGTATCCGTTCACGCCCGCCGCAAAAAGGCAGGCAAAAATACCGATCATCATGAACCCCACCAGAAGCCTTGATCTTCCCGCCAGCAGCGGGAACATCAGCAGCATGGGAACCATGATACATATAAACAGGATATAGATCATATTTTGGTCCATTTTGTCGCCTCTTTCTTCAGAATCGGAATCAGAATCAGACACCATAGTGACATCCCGATGCCGGCCCCCAGATACAAGCTCTGCCAGTCATTCAGGTCGGAAATGATCAACAATGTTGTGGAACAGCATAACAGGAGCGCCACCGCATTGTATCCCCGGATCGCTCGAACCACACCGTAATCCACATCCGGGAAAATCAGATGCTTGAAATGATAGCGGGACGCCAGTGCGATAAAGAACATCACAACTGAGTAGGAAATCAACCGGGAATCCGGGGCACTGAAATCATTGCATACGATAAAAGGCACGATGATAGCCAGAGGTGCCAGCCAGCTGATCACGCGGTACTTCATATATTCCCGGCTGCCGTCATCCGCCAGGCCGTCAATCATACCGAAGTTCGCGCTGAATAAAAACAAAAAACAGCCGAGGAGTCCCAGCATACCTACATGGAACACCTCCGGCTCTGCTCCTTTAACCAAATGTTGAAGAAGGATATAGCCCCGGCTGATCATCATACACGCCAGCGCCAGAACTACCATTTTCAGGTAAAGCGGGTTCTTCCGGATCAGAATCGTGATTGCTCCATAAAGAAACCCCAGCAAGCTGGCGGACAGAATAATCAGATTGGTGATAACATCAAGTGTCATGAAATCCTCCGAAGTTTATTCAAAAACTACGCTGGTAACCATAGATACACCCTGATATTATACACGAATCCCCTATGTTTTGTCAAGTTTTCGGGATTATCTTTCTCCTCTTCCTCTTTCTATAGACAAGACCTGCCGCAGCCCCGGCAAGGATCAGCAGGGTCATAAGAATCATGATCCATGTCCCGGCATCCGTAAAGACACTGGCAAGAATCGTTTCATCCGTCGCCGACTTAACATTTTTCTTTACCAGAGAATCGCTCGTATCGGAGAAAAAGCATTCCTCAAACTCGTACTGTGTGATGTTTTTCAAGGCCGTAAATTTCTTATTCGTCCTCACCCCTATCTTTGATCCGTCCAAAAGCCCGCCGGAGTACAGATGCGCCTCCGTAGCTTTTCCTTTCTGTAGAAAGAGATCATCGGCACGATTCTTCTTACCTTTGTTGTCATACACCTTCATGATGCCCTGTACGTTAATTCTATGCATGGAATCCACATATATCCCACCGCCGCCGTAGCCCCCGGCATAGTTATTATGAAAATCACACTCAACGAGGAACACATCGTCATCGTTGATATAAAGACCGCCGGCTGCATCATTTGCACTGTTATTTACAAAAGTACACTCACGGATCACCGCACCGTCCTCGTCGTTGATATAAACACCGCCGCCGTCGTCACCGGCCTTGTTCCTGTCAAATGATGTGTTTTTTACCCTGAGGCTTCCGCGATCGATATAGACCGCGCCGCCGTCATCCTTTGCCTCATTTCCGATAAACTGACTGTCCTCGATAACGATGTAAGAGTTTCCTTCATCTGAGAAGATCGCCCCTCCGTAGTCCTCGGATTTATTCTCACGAAATACACAATTTCTGATGCGGATCCTGCCTCCATCCGCATAGATGGCTCCTCCGTTGGTATTCAAAAAGGCATCCCTGGTTTTATTGTGAAACACATGAACTCCATCCAGAAAAAGCTTTGCGCTGCCGCCGTCGGTCTTGAACGCACCACCATGATCATTGGTCTGATTGCAGCAAACGTTGCCGCCCTCCATCCTGACAGATCCTCCATCCTTGATATGAATACAGCCGGCACCGTCCTCACTGGCACCGCCCATAAGCGCCCCGCCTGTAGTTCCCACGCCATCGATCGTTTTAGCCACAGTCGGATTGGAATCGATGATACGCAGATAAGCATTACCGCTGACATTGATCAGTTCCCCGTCGTCATTCTGGTCATTCCCGCGCTTTCGGTCGATGTTAAATCCGTTAAGATCAATTGTAATTTTCTTCCCATCCCTTACATTCAGGTGACCGCCTGAGAAACCGTCAATCTCGCTTGAAGAATTATCAAGTCCTTCTACGTGCTTACGCTCCAGATCTGTCCCGAGGTTATATTTACCGATAGAGTATTTTTTACCCCTGACCTTGATATTGGTTTTGGATTTTGATGCCTCCCAGTTGGCAAGAAGCTTAACGGTCGTCATTTTAAGCGGATCCGTACTTGCCGTATGGACAGCATAACACCAGCCTTCACTGAAGGTGTCATAAAGCTTTGTCTCACCAAATATACTCCTTACCTCACAGCAGGCAGCACGGCTCATCGCGCCCGATACAATGCCACCAAAGCCCAGAGCAGCCACTGTCATCAGACTGCCCCGAAGGATCTTATTTATGGTTTTATTTTTGAAAAATGAACCCATAGTCAACTCACTCCTTCCTCTCCGGCGGGCATGCTGCCACTCTTTGATCCTTAACGGTTCCTCATCAACTTGATATTTCAACATCCATTCGTTTCGTCTTCCGGCCGAAATCCGTGATGTCAAATAATGCCTCACTTTTTACCGTGTTGTCCAACCGGTGTGCAAAAAGCCAAAGTCTGGTATCCTGCATTTTTCCACTGCTGATGGATGTAGCCCCTTTATTCAGATTAGCTTTTTCATCCGTATCCGTCATGATGTACTCATAGCGTTTTTCACCGACTCCGGACGGTATCGAATCTCCCTTCGACATAACCAGTGATTCAAGCGGCGAGGCAGCTTTATCCGTCTCATCAAATGAATAATACATGTAAAGCTCTTTTCCGTCTGTACCGGCATTCAGCGATACATTCGATACAGGATAATACTCACTTCCATCCTTCTCAAAGCCGTCCTCCATAAAGGGTTTTCCCTGGGTGATCAGGATATCATGGACTCCAAAAGAAGGATCTCCTCCATTCTGCGTACTTTCGGCATTGTACCCGATACATACATACTCTCTTCCCGACATTTTAGTCGGCTCCAGAGAATCCGATCCGAACGGAAGTCCCTTATTATTTCCCTCTACAGTTTTATCAATACCTAAGTTGGTATCAAAACTGTACACATAAGTTGCTCCGTTCTTTATTGCATTATCTATGGCTTCCTCTTTGGTCTTTCCGTGTCCCAAAATGATATCCGAAATAAATGAATCGTTAGTATCCACAAACAGATGTCCCGAAAGCTTATTCTCAAGAACGGGCTTCAGATTTACAGCCGCATTTCGAAGCTCTGCTTTTTTTCTTATTTTTTCATATTCCTCCAAATCACCATCCATATCTACGGCATCAAGTTGTTGCTGCAAATTGGACGGATCCGTTCTGTCTGTCTGAAGAAGTACCGCCGAACCTCCCAGAGACAGCGTCTCATCAAAACTGATATCCGTGATCGGAAGTCCCGGCATCGCATTGTCCGATTTGGTAGTATAATAACAGCAATTTCCCACAGCATCTCCGGCCTTGTAATACTTCACGCCGCCGATCGTGATCCTATTCGGCGGTGTACTGCCGCTAAACTTATAACGGATAATACCTGTTAAAGCTTCATCGGGATCATCGGTATAGGATACACCGACATAGGAGTAGTTTTTGGCTTTATTATCCAGGAAGGACCCACAATAGTAATATTCTTCCCGGGTTTTCTTAACCGGCTTGCTATCTGCATCCAGATAATTGTACCATGCGTACTTCGGCTCTACCCCCAGGTTTGTATCCAGCACTTCACCATTGCAGCCTGCGTAGGCCGCCAGCTTGGTCGAGTCATCCACCGCCTTATAGGTGAAGTAATCCTCCTCCTTCGACAGCTTTTTCGGTTTTGAATAGCTGGCGACATAGATTCCCGACACATATTTCTTCCGAACTTCCTTTTCTTTTCGGATATAAAAATGTATCCCTGCCTGACTCGGTGATATATCAAAGTTTTCCGTCATAAACGGATTGGTCATATAGGAGATCGAGCGCATCCCCGCCGGGGGAGTGGACTTATTCGTCACGAGAATATCGGAAGGCTTCAATGCCGGATGCTCCGCATCCGCACCCAGGACATACAAGCCTCTCTCTGCTACCCCCAGATAATTCTTAACCTTGGCATGCTGCCAGGACTCAACCCGTTCCTTTGCCAGTGTCCTTTTTCTGTTTTGACTTGATCCCAGCCAGACATAGTAGTAACCGGCGTCAATCATATATGCTCCTGTTCCGGCGTACTCCTTGGACGTCGAATACCCGATGTTTTCTCCGATCCCGATTTCCGCCGGATCGCCGTACACATGGACATCCATCGCCAGATACACACCCTCCGCAGACGGGGCAGAGCTCTGTATGGATTCGGAGAAGGTATTTCCCTTGAAATACCGGATATCTCCTATCGCACGGAACGGATTTCTCGTCGTCGCATACCCGATATAACATATATTCCTTCTCAGTTTACCCTCGGTTTCATCTTCGAAAATACGAAACCGCTCATTGATATTCAGGTCAAAAAGCGTATAGCCTCTGCCTCGGATTCTGTTTTTAAAATCCTCTACCTCCTGTCTTTCGCCTTTTTTACCAAAATTGATCTGTTCCGCCAGAACAAAGGCCTGTACACCTGCCAGATACTCTTCATCGGAATACACATAGGTTACTCCCTTCTTCGGCTTCACATCGGCCCCCTTCGAAACAAAGGCCACCGCCGGCTGGAAGTAGACATAACGCCGGTTGTTATCATAGGTTTTTTTGTAACGCGTATTGAAGTTAAACGCTGCTCCCCCGCATCCGGCGATGATGGGTTCATAGCCGGCCGGTGCGTCTTCGATGGATTCTACCACCTTGAAATCCGCCAGGATTGGTGCACCGGAATAGGACATGATGGTGGATGTACCTGATTTTTCCGGTTCTGTACCACTGTCCTTTTCCGCATCCGGATCATCCTCTTCCGTGTACCGGAGAGATTCTCTGTCGGATATATCCGTATCCCCCTTATTGACAGCGGTCTGATACAGCGTGTAACTGCCGTTCGCCGTCTGTCCCACCCCGGCATATCCGATGTTGTTCCGCCGGTACCCGCCGGACATGGAGTTACCGACGGCTATACTATCCACACGGAGATCCCTGATCGCATCATCCACATTCTCGGTCACCGAGTATCCGATGTAGGTACAGTACCCCTGATTCGGTGTCAGATTCGTATCCAGAAAACGGTATTTTCCGGCCTTCATCTTGATCGCCGCATTGGCATCTTTTTCCTCTTTTTCGGAAATCAGGATCACATCGGATACATATTTTCCCTTGCTCAGGTAACTGCATGCCTCCGGATCCCGCAGCGTTTCCTCTGTTTTGTAGTAAAGATAGATACCTCCCACCCGGTCATGATACTGGTTGGAGTTCAGATTGACCGGGTTCTCATTCCCGAAAGACGAGAACGGTTTATAGCCGCTGACATACTCATTGTACTGCCCCTTTATCACCCGGAAAAGATCTTCCTCACTTTCCGCACAGATCGGGCTCCCGGCTCTGGGGTCTTTGGTTTTGTACAGGGCATTCCATTTTTTTCCTTCTCTCGCATTAAAATCACTGAAAAGCTTTTTGTTGTGTTCTTCTTTTTTGGCAATCACATCCGAGGAATCATTGTAATTGATATCCTCATAGTCTTCACAATGATCGATGAATTCTCTTTCAAATGCATTGGTTGAACCCGACCGATTATTGTTTTCCTTGTATTTTATTTCCGTATAGCCGCTGTAGGCCGGCTCATACAGGATGTATTCGTTTTCCTTTTTCCCGTCCGCCCCCGCTACTTTTTCCACGCTGTACATATACCGCGGCACCTCGGAACGGTCCGGGTCATAGTATTTGATGATTTTCTTTATCTCCAGAACCGCATACCAGATAATGATGACCACGATCATGATGATAAAGGTATACATATTACTTCCGAGGAGGCGAATCGGCCAACCGAGCTTTGTGAGCACCTGAAAAGCCGCTGTCGTCAACAGCCACCTGGCCGACGTGTGACCGATAATCCATACAACACCGGTCGCCAGCACACAGGCCGCCATGGAAAAAACGATAATGCGGTTGCTCCAGGTATAGACCTTGTTCCAGAGTTCCATATCCTTCTCATATTGAGTGATCTTGTGATATTCTTCTCTGGCGGATGCCGAACGGATCGCTTCCGTGGTCAGCGCCACCCGGGAGCGATAAAGCGCATCCTGTCCCGGAGGATAGATGGGTAATCTCCCATCCTCAGTCCCTTTTAATCCGGAGTTTTTGATCCTTTCCTTCGTCTTCTCCACGACCTCATCTGCCGTAGAAATTGCCTCCGAGGACTCATTCATATAGGTTACCGCGTCAAAAATACCGGTGTATTGGAGCAGCAGGAGCTGTCCCGGAGACATAGCCATCACAAGTGGATAGAGAGCCCGGAGGTCCGCTTTATCCTTCATCGTCGTCGTACCGAGCCGATACAGATAGGTTCCGACTCCGGTACCATCCTTTATCGTATACTCGTTCAGTGTGTTATATACCTGCATCGTCAGCGCTTCCGATGGATGGGCATCCATGAAGGCCTGAGACAGAGAACTGCCTTCCTCCTGATAGAGTTTCAGTGCAGGCTCGATCTCGTTTGAATAGTTTTGCAGAGTCTGTCTCAAATCCTTAGCGTCATCTTTGTACAGGGAGTCCAGCGTGATATACTCACCTTTATCCATCCCGTCTATCGTCTTCGCGTTCTGCACGATACGGCTGGCCAGATTTCCGCTCTGTCCGGCTATCGGTGTGCCGGAAACTCCCATCATCAGGTCAGAGAACATCGAGGTGGTCACCACCATATTGCAACGCTTCAAAAGCTGTGCAACCTTGGCCACACTCGTCTCCGGATCAAAGAGGAAATCCCCTACTCCCTTGTTGTCCATATAAGGAACATAGAAAAGATTCAGCGCCTCCTTCACCTTGCCGGCGTAGCGGTCTCCCCTTTCGATATTTTTCTTGATTTCGGGCAAGACAGCGATGATATCCTCCGCCACATAATTCATGCCGGTATTCATCGACTTCTCAAGTTCATCGTAGTCAAACATCTGATACCCGGTATCCATCTCCGCCATCTTCAGGGAGGTAATCGCCTGTGAACGATCTGTCGTCGTCTTGTAGCCCAGGTAGACCGGTGTATCTCCATAATCACTGGCAAACAAATCTTCCTTAAGTGAGGTCTTATCCGCCCCCTCATTCAGATTTTCATCCACCAGCTTATACCCGTTCTGACTGGCGTTTTCATTCGCACTTTCTCCCTGAAAGAGCCGCACGTCACTGACATAGACAAGATTTTCAGGCAGCGCTGACGGATCCGGGGTAGCAACTACAGGCAT
>JAFYBS010000075.1 GCA_017540125.1 Eubacterium sp. | reverse complement strand
GGAGAAATTGATCCCCATCAGATAATCTTCCTTCGCCCGCAGATAAGCGGAATCACTGAGATTATCATAGGCTTCGAGCGGTTTTGCCTCGGCTACCCCACGACGAATTTCCTCTTCGGTCTGGGAATCAATCCATACTCTCAGCTTTTTCTTAGTAGCAGGAACATGTGCCTGGGCATCCACCAACCGGTAGATGTACTCCCCCTCCCGTCCCGAGTCGGTACAGACATAGATGGTATCTACATCATCACGGTTCAGAAGCCCGCTCACGATATCGAATTGCTTCCTGACACCGGGGATTACCTCGTATAAAAATGTCTCGGGTAAAAACGGCAGCGTCTCCGCCGACCACTTTTTCATCGCCGGATCATAAACCTCCGGATAACTCATGGTCACCAGGTGTCCGACACACCAGGTTACCACGGTATCGTCACTCTCCAGATATCCGTCGCGTCCGGTACCATTTACACCCATCACCCGGGCAAATTCCTTTGCAACACTCGGTTTTTCTGCTATAAAAAGACGTTTACTCATAGTCAAAATCACATGAACAACTGTATCAGATTTCATTCGGGAAGGGCGCTTGCAAACATTTTGAGAGCGCTTTGGAAACTCGAAGAGTTTCCTCAGGCGCGAGTCAAAATGTTTGTCAAGCATCAGCCTTCCCGACAAGGAAAGTCATTCTGCCTGATCAATCGATATTGTAAAGTGGGTATTTGTCCGTCAATTCCTTTACAATAGCCTTCGCCTACTCCGTATTCGCTTCATGATCGTCGATCAGCATGGCGATCGCTTCCGCCACACGATCCATGTCTTCCGGTTTGAAGCCGCGACTGGTTACCGCTGCGGATCCAAGACGAATGCCGCTCGTTACAAACGGTGACTGCGGATCGTTCGGAATGGTATTTTTGTTAGCCGTGATGTTTGCATCGTCGAGCCAGACCTCAACCTCTTTACCGGTAAGACCCTTCTTAACGAGATCGATCAGCATCAGATGGTTATCCGTTCCTCCGGAAACGATATCAATCCCGCGACTCATCAATCCCTTGCAAAGCGCCTGGGCATTATCGATGATTCCCTTTCCGTAATCCTTGAACTCCGGTTTCAACGCCTCACCGAAGCAGACAGCCTTGGCTGCGATCACATGCATCAGCGGACCTCCCTGAGTACCGGGGAAGATAGCTTTATTCAGTTTATGCTCCGTGGCGAACTCTTCCGAGGACAGGATCATACCGCCTCTGGGACCACGCAATGTTTTATGCGTAGTTGTCGTGGTGACATGAGCATACGGAATCGGGCTTTCATGATATCCGCTGGCTACCAGTCCCGCGATATGAGCGATATCTACCATCAAAAATGCGCCGACCTCATCCGCGATTTCACGAAAACGCTTGAAGTCGATTTTTCTGCAGTAAGCAGATGCTCCCGCGATGATCATTTTCGGTTTACATTCTTTGGCAATCCGAAGCACCTCATCATAATCAATAAAACCCTCGTCATTTACTCCATAGGGAACGATATTATAGTAAGTACCGGAGATATTGGCCGGGCTTCCGTGGGAAAGATGACCGCCGTGATCGAGATTCATGCCCATCACTGTCTCACCGGGTTTTACCAGAGCAAAGAACACCGCCATATTAGCCTGTGCGCCGGAATGCGGCTGCACATTGGCATAGGTGCAGTTAAAAAGCTTCTTTGCACGGTCTCTGGCCAGATCCTCAACGATGTCCACATACTGGCATCCACCGTAATAGCGTTTTCCGGGATACCCCTCAGCATATTTGTTCGTCAGAGTGGAACCCATGGCTGCCATCACGGCTTTGCTGACAAAGTTTTCCGATGCGATCAGCTCGATATGGTCGTTCTGACGCCCGGTCTCTTGCTCCATAGCCTTTGCAACCTCGGGATCTGCTTTTCTTACTTCCTCAAAACTATACATTTGTAAATCCTCCTAAGATTTTTATTTTCAGTATAAGTCATCTAAAGCCTTACCTATATCATGCCTCATGTACTTGTTATCAAAGGTAATCCACTCGGTTGCCTTATACGCGTTTGCTCGGGCTTCCTTAAGCGTAGCCCCCAGTGCCGTCACTCCCAGCACCCTACCGCCGTTGGTAAGGATCTTACCGTCGGCGAGCTTTGTGCCGGCGTGGAAGACAAAATAGTCATCCTTGCCTTCAAAGGTTTCAAGACCGTGAATTTCCTTGCCTTTTTCATAGTGTTCGGGATAACCGTCCGAGGCAAGTACGACACAGACTGCGGCATTATCTTCAAACTGAAGATCGATGGTATCGAGTTTGCCGTCGATGCAGGCCTCCATCACTTCGATGATATCATTTTTCATGCGGGGAAGAACAACCTGCGCTTCCGGGTCTCCGAAACGGGCATTGTATTCGAGTACCTTCGGCCCATCCGCAGTCAGGATCAGTCCGACAAAAAGGATACCGGTGAAATCTCTGCCTTCTTTTTTCATGGCGTCCATAGTCGGCTGATAGACTTTTTCCTCACAGAACCGCTGAACCTCTGCGTCATAAAACGGACTCGGTGAGAAGGTTCCCATTCCTCCGGTATTCAAACCGAGGTCTCCATCCTTCGCGCGTTTATGATCCTGGGCGCTGGTCATCGGTTTGATATGTGTTCCATCGCAGTAACACAGAACCGATACCTCTCGACCGGTCAGAAACTCCTCGATCACGATTTCATTTCCCGCATCGCCAAACTGCTTGTCAAGCATTAGGGATTTCACGGCATCCCTGGCTTCCTCCAGCGTCTGGCAGATCAGTACGCCTTTTCCCAGCGCCAGTCCGCTGGCCTTGACAACGATAGGCATGGCTGCCGTCTCCAAATACTTCAAGGCCTCCTCCGGGTTATCGAAGTTCTCGTAAGCCGCCGTGGGAATCCCGTATTTTTTCATCAAATCCTTCGAAAAAGCTTTTGAGCCTTCGATGATCGCTGCGTTTTTCCGCGGTCCGAACACCCTCAGCCCCTTCTTCTCGAAAACATCGACGATACCGCCCACCAGCGGATCATCCATCCCGATTATCGTCAAATCAATCCGGTTTTGTTCCGCGAATTCAGCCAGTTTATCAAACTCCATTGCGCCGATATCTACGCACTCTGCGATACCCGCTATTCCTCCGTTTCCCGGCGCGCAATAGATTTTATCCGCCTTCGACGATTTTTTTACCGCCTGAGCGATCGCATGCTCACGCCCTCCGCTACCAACAATTAGTATGTTCATCTGGGTTCCTCCTATATGGATTTATAGAGTCAGGCTCTGAATCAGCTACGGATCCTGGTAACCCTGCCTGCGATTTCAATGCGGTTGTTGGCAATCAAATCAATCGCCTTCGGCAGGATAACCCACTCTGCCTGCTCCATCACCCGCCTCTGAAGTGTCTCCGGCGTATCCTCATCTCTTACCTCGACTGCCTTCTGAAGGATGATCGGACCGGAATCCGTTCCCTCATCGACAAAATGTACCGTCGCACCGGTAACTTTGTTTCCCCGTGCCAGGACACTTTCGTGTACCTTCAATCCATAGTAACCATCACCGCAATGAGACGGAATTAAAGAAGGATGGATGTTGATCATCCGTCCTTCAAAAGCCTTTACCAGGTTTTCGGGAAGGATTACCAGATAGCCGCCCAAAACAACCAGATCGACATCTGCTCGTTGCAGAGTATCAATCATTGCTTCTCCGAAGGCTTCCCTGGATGAATACGCTTTCGGCTCGATGACAGCCGTATCAATACCGGCTTCCTTCGCCCGATCCAGAGCATGTGCTCCCGGTTTGTTGCTGATCACAAGTACCAATTCGGTATTCGTGATCTTTCCATCTCCAACCCGATCAATTATTGCCTGTAAGTTCGTGCCTCCGCCCGAGACACAGACCGCTACTTTTAACATCCGAATCCTCATTCCTCCGACGATCATTCCATCAAAGACACACCCCGGTCACCACCGACGATCTCGCCGATGACATAGGCCGTCTCTCCGGCTTTTTCAATCGCAGATACTGTTTTATCAACCTCCGTATCCTCTACGGCAACAACCATTCCGATTCCCATGTTGTAGGTATTGAACATCACATGCTCATCCACGTTGCCGTCACGGGCCAGCATCTCGAAAATCGGTGGAATACGAAAGCTTCCAACATGAATACGGGCATGGGTGTTATCGTTCAGCATACGGGGGATATTCTCATAGAAACCGCCGCCGGTGATATGGGAACATGCCTTAACGGAAACACCACTGTTACGGATTTCGTCCAAAGCCTTTACATAGATTTTTGTCGGAGTCAGCAAAACCTCTCCCAGCGAACGGTCCGTATCCAGACACTCATACTGACGATTCAACGCCTCCTCCGTCATGGAAAACACATTTCTTACCAGAGAAAAACCGTTGCTGTGAATTCCGGAGCTGGCCATACCGATCAACACATCTCCGCCATGAAGAGACTGTCCGGAAACCATGTTCTTTTTATCCACAATTCCCACGGAGAATCCCGCCAGATCGTACTCATCTGCCGGGTAAAATCCCGGCATTTCGGCTGTCTCACCGCCGATCAAAGCAGCGCCGGCCTGACGACAACCATCCGCCACACCACTGACAATCGTTGCGATTTTCTCGGGATCGTTTTTTCCGCAAGCGATATAATCCAGGAAGAACAAAGGATCTCCGCCGGCGCAGGCAATATCGTTCACGCACATTGCAACACAATCGATTCCCACTGTGTCGTGCTTATCCAGAATAAAAGCGAGTTTCAGCTTCGTCCCTACTCCGTCGGTTCCCGAAACAAGAGTCGGCTCCTCCATTCCCATAAAAGACTTCATGGAAAAGGCACCGGAGAATCCACCGATATCCGTCACAACCTCAGGCCGCATGGTAGACATTACATGCTCTTTCATCAGAGATACCGCTTTATAACCCGCCTCGATATCCACTCCAGCTTTCTTGTAATCCATGTTTTCCTCCTTTTTGATATTTATTATTTATTCTTTTTATTCTTCTTTTTTT